>JAPPJA010000228.1 GCA_028874675.1 Chloroflexota bacterium | reverse complement strand
CGAGCCGGCCGACAGGCTGGAGAAGAACCACCTGGGCCTTAACCACATCGCCCTGGAAATCGAGGGCGGCGAGCAGGAGCTCAGGGACTATTACCAGCACCTGAAGGCCAACGACGTCGAGATAGACGGCACCATGGACCATGTTATGAGCCAGAGCATCTATTTCTTCGACCCCGACGGCAACCGCATCGAGGTTTTCGCCGACATGCTTCACGACGAGGCCAAGGAATGGCTCCACCAGAATGGCGGCGTAGCCAAGCCCCTGGTCCTGGAAGAAGTCTCCGCCGACTAGCAACTGCCGCGTTCGCTGCAGCAAAAAATGCGGGGCAGTCATATCCGGCTGCCCCGCTATCCTTTCCCCTCTTGTCAGAGCCGTTTCATGCCGCGCGGAGTTCCCTTATCCCCTGGACTCCCGCACGCACTCCTCCAGCAGGTCCAGGGCCGCCTTGGCAAACACCCACATGTTGGCTTCGCGGTCCGGGTCCCCCGTCTCCACGGTAATGACCTTCTCCACCGGACCTGACACCGCAATGCAGGCGTGGCCGGCTGAATCGCCATAACGATTGCCCGTGGGACCGCTGGCGCCGGTTTCGCTCACCGCCCACGTGGTGCCCAGCCTCTCGCGGATGGTGCGGGCGTTAAGCTGGGCATAGGGTTCACTGCTGGCGCGTATGCCCTCCATGGCCGAATCCGGTACTCCCAGCAGGCCCTGCTGCCCGGTGCGCGTGTAAACCACCGAGCCCCCCACGTAGTAGGCCGACGCCCCGGGCACCGCCACCAGCGTGGCCGATATCAGGCCGCCGCAACTGGACTCGGACACTGACAGTGACTCCCCGGTCTCCTTCAGCAGGGCTCCCACCGATTCTGACACCGAAGTCAGGTCTGGCATAACAATTCTCCTTCTAGTCGTGAAAAGTCTTTCTGAACCGCAACGCGAACACTATCGCCAGGAAAGCCACCATAATCACCAGGGCAATGGCCCCGGAAAAGCGCCCGGGCGCCCAGGCCTGGAGTGCCGAGAAGATGACGATGCCCAGCAACGGCAGCCCGATCCATAGCATATGTTTCAGGTGCATTCCGCCTCGCTACAGCCGTAGCCGGATGACGCCAACGGCGCTGCCTTCTCCCCAGCTCGCCGGACCCATATTCTGCCGCCGGTCACGGTCGGCGCTCTCCTAGCCCAGGGTGGGGTCGAGGATAACCTTGCCCAGAGGCTCATTCCTGTCCACCAGTTTGTGGGCCTCCACCGCCTCGGACAGGGGTATGGTCCGGTCAATCAACACCTGGAATTCACCCGTGGCCGTAAGTTCCAGCGATTCTTCCAGTTCGGAACGGCCCTCGGCTCCCAGGCCGCTCATTACCTGCAGCCGGCGCTGGTACAGCTTCTTCAAGTCCAGCTCAACCGTGCCCCCGCCGTGGGCCCCGACCGTCGCCAGGCGGCCGCCCCGCCCCATGCTGTTGAAGGCCCGGTTCCACTGCACCGGATCTCCGATATTCTCGAAAACTACGTCAACGCCCCGCCCTTCGGTGATGCGCATTACCTCGGTTTCCAGGTTGTCCCGCCGGTAGTTGACGCCGTGCTGCGCCCCCAGCGATTTCCCCACTTCCACCCGCTCGTCTGCCCCGGCCCCGGCGATAATGTTGGCGCCGATGTTTCGGGCTACCTGGACGATGCAGCTTCCCAGCCCACCCGAGGCGCCCATCACCAGGGCCCAGTCTCCCGCCTGCAAATTGGTCAGGCGGGTCTGGGCAATGGCCAGGGGAAAGTGCCTGGCTACCACCGTCGCTTCTCCGTACGACAGGCCGGCTGGTATGGCGACGCAATTGGACGCGGGAACTTTAAGGTATTCGGCGTACCCGCCCCACAGGTGGATTCCCAGCATCCGCCGGTTGACGCACTGGAAATTGTCGCCAGCCGCGCAGGGGTCGCAGGCGCCGCAGTGAATGCCCTGGGAGATAGCCACCCGCTCGCCAACCCGCAGCGACTCCACGCCGCTGCCCAGGTCCACCACTTCCCCGGCGGGGTCGTTTCCCAGGACCAGCGGCAGAATCGCTCCATAGCCGCCTCCGTCCTGCCGCACCTGCAGGTCCAGGGTGCGGTTCACCGACACGGAATGCACCTTTACCAGGACTTCCCCCGGCCCGGGCTGGGGCGTGGGAGCTTCCTCCCACTGCATTACTTCCGGTTCCCCAAACTGGTGGATTACCATCGCCTTCATGGGACGCTCCAAATTCTGGTGCTGGTGGGAGGCCGTCCAGGAATCCCTTCCTTTCCTTACGGGGAGGCCAGGGAGGGAGATTAACCCTTTCCTGAATCCCCCCGACATGCAATCAGCAGGCGGCCTGATGATTCTTGCTCCGGTCCCCCGATCAAAACTATCCCTGGGACCCGGTGGGTACTACACTTCCTTCCCCGTATGCACCCTACTTTCTTGCCGGTATCACGGCCGCGGCCACCACCGGCATGACCGCGAAAACTCCAATGGCCGCCAGCCTGGCGTAGGCCCCGCCGAATACGGTGCTCACCGCCCAGATGATCCCGAAAGCTACTATCCCGATCAGCAGCCCCACCAGGATGACCGGGTTGGGCTGGCGGTTTTTGCGCAGGGCCAGCTGCCGGGCGCCGAAATAGCTTCCCGCAAACAGAATAAACAGGACTATGGCGCCAGGAAGTATCACTGAAATCGCCGGCTGTGCCGGCCCTAGTCCCCTTCCTTGAAACGGACCATAAAGCTGGCCTCGCCCAGGGGAGTGCCATCCAGCAGAATGGCCGCTACGTGAGTGCCCGCCCGCTGCACCGGAATTCGGAATGTCTTGATCCACCGCTGGAACAGGATATCCTCTTCCCATTCGATGGCCTGCGGGGGAGGCGTATCCAGGGGTATGCCCGGGGCCTTGATGGCCACCATCAGGTGGTGATTGCCGGGAGCGGCCCCGGCAATGCAGAACGCAAGGTTTACATCCACCTGCGCCAGGAAAGGATTCTCGGCTCCGGCGGGCTCCGCCGGCGAGGGAAGCTCCACCAGGTCAATTATTCCCTTGAAGGTGAGGTCGTCGTCGGAATCGGACTCCGTGTCCCGACAAAACAATGCGTACTTTAAATAAGGTTGTGCGGGGCTGCTGGTCAACCGGAAATCTCCTTGCGACGGACGCCGGCGGGCTGTCCGGTATTGGCTGGCTAATTCTAGCACTTCCCCGTTGCGCGCCCAACCCCGGCCTGCCCTCGCCGCCCAGGCTTCCATAACGGCAATAGGGGCTGTGGCCAAAATGAAAATCGAAGCTACCCAGCGCACTATTTCGTCGTTCCCGCGAATGCGGGAACCTCGGACCTGGGCAAGTCTTGGGCTGGGTAGGGGCGCAAGGCCTTGCGCCCCTACGATGTCGGGGGTAGAGACAGGCAATTCCACCCAGTTTTGAACTGTTACTGGCCCTCGCCGCCCACGCTTCCATGCCGGCAATAGGGGCTGTGGTCAAATTGAAAATCGAAGCTTCCCAGCGCACTATTTCGTCGTTCCCGCGAAGGCGGGAACCTCGCTGAATGCTGTCAAAATTCCTCCTGTTTCAAGTATGACGAGCCGATTTAACGACACTCCCTAATCTTCGCCGAGATTGTCCCTCAACTAAATCGCCGCTGCCAGGTTGGGCCAGCTGGGCGGTGGATTACCTGGCACATAGAGGGTACGATAATGGCGGCGAGATCCACGTGGAGCTGGATCAAGAAAGGCGGGCGGCCAGTGCAAAACAGGCAGATTGGCGACACCATTAACATCGGCTGGCCCGACTATGGCCGCCCCGAGCAGTCCTTCACCATCGTTGACCTGGACCAGTTTGGACAGGTCTTCCGCGCCCGCGTCACCGACGGAAACCGCGAGGGGGGCTTCCTGGTGATTTACAACTGCCCCGACGTGGTGCTGGAGCAACTGGCGGAGCAGGCCACCAACACCGTGGGCTTCCGGGTCATCGTTTCCAGCCTCCGCTGCAGCATCGACGGCGACGTGCTCCGCAGCTTCGACTACGAGTGGTATCCCACGCCCGAATACGCGGAACGTCCCCGCCAGCTGGCCACCGCCCTGGCCGACCTGCTATCCGCCATGCGCGGCGGCGGGGATTCTCAGTCCATCGGCTAGGCCCCGACCCCTGCAGCCCTGGTTCGCGTCGCTCCGCAGTCCCGGCTGGGGTACCTGGTCTGAACGCTACCGTAGCATCAATCAGGTCGGCAAAGGGCGCTGAAGACTCAATATCTTCAGCGCCCTTCTCTTGACCTTTCAACCCCGGTGTTGAGCCAAGCTGGCCTGGCAGCCCGGTAAGCTTACGGGCTACCGGCGGCCACCACATCTATCGCTGCGCTCCAGGTTACATTGTCGCAGTCGGTATTGTCGCAGGAGCCGACCTGGAAGGTGTAAGTGGTGCCTCCGACCAGTTCGCCGTCGGGCGAAAACCAGTAGCTGGCCGGCTGCACATAGTCGTCTCTTCCGTCCGCGCCCCACATCTGGGGGAAATTCGTGGACTCTAAGGTAACCATGGTCCAGTCCGACGCGGGGTCGTCATCCTTGTAGCGAAGCTGGTATGCCGGTATGTTGCGTATGTCCTTCCACGCGGTGATGACCTTCGAGCCGGCCACCGGATTGCTGCTTTTGTAGGCGTGGAGCCGGAAGTTACGCGGGGCAGGTGGGTTGGAGAAGGTGAGCGTTCCACTAACCACGCCTATCTTTGAGGAAGTGGATAGCGTGGCCGTGGCCTCCGCCGGTGTGCTGTCGGGGTCCTCTTCCGCGCAGACTAGCTCATCATCAGAGTTGAACCGCTCGTAGTTCCCGTTAATAGGATACAGCCGGTAGGTGTACTTGTTGGCGTCATTGGCCGTATCGTAGGCGGACACGAACCGGTCGGTGAACCTCGTCCACAGGCTGAGTGGCCAGAAGATGCATTGGTCCACGCCGTCGGTCCCCAGGTATTCCCGCTTCAGGATATACCCCGTGGTCCTCCCATTGTCGTCAGCCAGGTCCCAGGACAGCCTTACCCGCCCGTGGACCGCCGAGTCTATCGTGAATCCGGTGGGCGTTGCCAGGCTTGCCACCGTCGCCTCGGCCGGGTCACTGAAGGTGAATGGCCCCACTTCGGCGGCGGTGCTGAAGGTATAGCCCTCATCCGGGTCCGGGTCTCGAACGTACCCGTATGCGGCGTTCTCATCGCAGGTGGCTTCGTCCATATAGGAGAAGGCCTGTGAATTGATGGAAAACACCCGGAAATACCATTCACCGGCGGGTGTCAGCCTCCCGTCATTCAGCGTGCTGATGCTGATCGTGTCGCCATCGGGATATTCGCCGGCCACGATGCATACCCAGTCGCCGCCGGCGTCCAGGCGTTTCTCCAGGACGTAGCCGCCGTCAGCATCATCGTAGTTCCACTTCAGCACTGCCATATACCCATCTGAGTCGTTTCCGCTGAATGTCTCCAGTTCCAGATTGGTGGGCTCCGATGGAGGGTCCGTAGTTTCTTCCTGAGCTGCGGCGCTCGGAGGCGCAAACAGGGTGACTCCAACAAGGGCCGCTAGGGCAAGAGCAATTCCGGCTAACCTCAATATGTGGACTGCGGATAACATTTCCTCATCCTACTGCTCTCGGTCTGCTCCGAGATCGTTGAATTGCCCTCGTCGTTGGTCCTCAGGTGGCGTTGCCGCCGTTGTGACTCACACCGGGGTCTGAGGCCGCAGGGGATTATACAGAAAGATTTATTTACAGTGATAGCGGTATAAGAGGTACTAATGCTTGCAAGGCAGGGTAATGGGCATGGCGGCCCCGGCGTTGGGTTGGGGTCGCCGTGCCCCTGGGGCAGGTTAGTGAGGAAGCATCATTACGAATTCCAGGGGCTGCCGAGGCTTCCCAATGCTGACGGACCGGCTGCCGGCCGTGGATGGCAACACCGGGTCAATCGTGGATTTCCTGGCTTCCCTCCAGTCTTCTGCCTCCCGTAACCGGTTGATGTGCAACCGAGGGCGGCGCTCCCCTCCGCTGCCGGCGCTTCATTCACCCGGCGCTTTCAGGCGGCCCCGCATTGCCAGGAAGTCCAACCGGCCGGCTGGAATGCCAGGCAATGCCGACGGCGCTTATGCGTTTTCCGTGAACTTTTTTCGTGTCCTTTAATACGCGCCATGCAGGGCATATAATTTCACCATGCCGGAATTCTTCAATGTCCTTCCGCCTCAACAGGCTCTGGCAGCTTTGCTCAAAGTATTGCCACCACCTTCCATCGCCCTTGAGGAGGTGCCGGCGCAGGACTCTCTCGGACGCGTCACCGCCACCGACCTGGTCTCCCAACAGGACCTGCCCACCTTTCCCCGCTCCACGGTTGACGGTTATTCCCTCCGGGCCGCCGACTCTTTCGGCGCCACCGAGGGGCTGCCAGCCTGCTTTTCCGTTGTGGGCGAAGTGCCCATGGGCCGCGCGCCCGCCATAGCGGTAAGCCTGGGGGAAGCCGCGGGGACCTACACCGGCGGCATGCTGGCCTCCGGAGCCGACGCCGTGATTATGGTGGAACACACCCAGCAGATTGACGCGGACACCATTGAGGTTGTCCGCCCGGTGGCCCCGGGCGAGAACGTGGTCCAGCCCGGCGAAGACGTTCGTACGGGAGACAGCATCCTGCCCCGCGGCCACCTCCTGCGCCCCCAGGACGTCGGCGGACTTGCCGCCCTGGGCATTACCAGCCTCCCCGTGGCCAGGCGTCCCAGGGTGGCGGTCCTCTCCATGGGCGACGAGGTGGTCTCACCGGAAAATGAGCCGGCTGTCGGCCAGATCCGCGACGTCAACAGCTATACGATTGCCTCCCAGATCCTTCGCGGCGGGGCCGAACCCGTTCCCCTCGGCATTGTCCCCGATAACTACGAGGATCAGCTTGAAGTCGCGCGTCGGGGTCTGGAGAATTCCGACGCGCTGGTCTTCTCCGCCGGCAGCTCCGTTAGCGCCCGGGACATGACCGCCGACATCATCAACGCCCTGGGGAAGCCCGGCGTCCTGGTCCACGGCCTCTCCATCCATCCCGGCAAGCCCGCCATCGTGGGCATGGTGGATCAAAAGCCGGTTTTCGGCCTGCCCGGAAACCCGGTGTCCGCCATGATCGTCTTCGACCTGCTGGTCCACCCTATCCTCTACCACCTGGCCGGCTGTACGACCCTGCCGGAACCGGCAAGAACCGCGGCGAGGCTGGACCGGGACGTGGCTTCCGTCCCCGGGCGAGAGGACTACCTTCCGGTAAGGCTGAAGCGCGGGGACCTCGACGGCTCTGAAGAACTGGTCGCCGAACCCGTGTTCGGCAAGTCCAACCTTATTTTCACCTTGATCCGCGCCGATGGCCTGGTGCAGGTCCCCCTGGACAAGGCGGGCCTGTACGCCGGCGAGACAGTGGTGGTGAGGCTGTTCCAGTAGCCCTTTCGGAACACCCTGTCCCTCGAAGGACTAGGGGAGGGACGGGCGAAATGTCCCTGCGGAGGTCCGTAGTGCAATTGCAATTTAGTGGAGTGTCATGCTGAGCGAAGCCGAAGCATCTGAAATCCATCCCTGGAGCCAACTTCCTTACCCGCAACCGGGCTGAGAATAAGGACTTCAGGCCCTTTGGCAAGCTCAGGGCGACATAACTCTTGACTACCGAATTTGTGCCGCCTGTAGCCCGAATCTATAGCGCGAAATGTCCCTGCGGAGGTTCCCTCGATACACAAGCGCCGGACTGCCGATGGTTTATGATGGGGGTTCCATCCAGCGGTTACAGACCTGATTAGTCGCCAGGAATATGCAGTGAAGAATCCAGACCTGCCGCCAGCCATAATATTCGATATGGACGACACCATCCTCTCCGACGATGAGGCAGCCGGAAGGTGCTTTCGCCAGGTTTGCCACGACTTCGCCGACCGTTTGCCGGTGGCAAATCCCGACGACCTGTCCGGCGTAATCCAGGAAATCCGGCGGTGGTACTGGTCCGACCCGGAGCGAATCCAGCGGGGCAGTCTGGACCTCAACCGGGCGCGCTGGGAGCTGCTGTCCATGGCCTTCGAACGTTTCGGCATCGACGACGACCCCTTGAAAGAGGAGATGTCGCTCGCCTACCAGCATCTCAAGTCGGCCGCCGTCGAACTGATCCCCGGGGCTTTGGACACCCTGCAGGCCCTGCTCGATTGCGGCGTCAGGCTGGGGCTGATTACCAACGGCGACTCCCGAGGCCAGCGCTCCAAGGTCGTAAAGGCCGGCCTGGAACCCTATTTTGAGTCCATACTAATAGCCGGCGAGTTCGGGGTTGCCAAGCCCGACCCCCGCATCTTCCGGCAGACCCTGGAGAACCTGCGGGTATCTCCCGGCCAGGCTTGGATGGTTGGCGACAACCTCTATGCCGACGTGGGCGGCGCCCAGGCCCTGGGAATTTATGGTATCTGGATCGACTGGCGGGGCGACGGCCTGCCCGACAATGCTCCCGCCATTCCCGACCGAATCATCCGTTCCATCCTCCAACTTTATCCTGAGTGAACGGGGTGAACTCTTTTGACCGAGGGCCAGCCAAACCAGCGACGCTACTACCTTTCCGACATCCCGCTGGAAGAAGCGCGGGACAGGTTTTTCACGGCCCTCCGTAACGCCGGATTGCTGGAGGCCATGCCTCCCGAGGTTGTTCCGGTGAAGGCGGCCCGGGGCCGGGTTACATCGGGGCCGGTGTGGGCCGCCACCTCTTCGCCCCATTACGACGCTGCCGCCATGGACGGCATCGCCGTGCGCGCCGCCGATACCACCGGCGCCACCGAAACCTCCCCCGTGACCCTCGTTGTCAACGGCGCCGAGCGGCAGGCGGTGTGGGTGGACACCGGCGACCCCATGCCCTCGGGCTTCAACGCCGTCATCATGGTCGAGCACCTGCACACGGTGGGCGAGGACCACGTCAGCATCATGGCTCCCGTGGCTCCCTGGCAGCACGTGCGCCCCCTGGGCGAGGACATTGTCGCCACGGAACTGGTCCTTACCGAAAACCACCGGCTTACCCCGGCCGACCTGGGCGCCTGTGCCGCCGCCGGCCTGGCCCGGTTGTCCGTGCGCCGCCGTCCCTCAGTGGCCATCATTCCCACCGGCAACGAGCTGGTCCCCGTCGGCGCCGACCTGCAGCCCGGGGACGTCGTGGAGTTCAACTCCATAATGCTCTCCGCGCAGCTGGAGGAGTGGGGAGCGGCGGCCACTGTGGTCGGCCCGGTCCGCGACTCCTTCGTAGCCCTCCGCGACGCCGCCGCAGAAGCCCTGAACTCCCACGACCTGGTGGTCATCAACGCCGGTTCCTCCGCCGGCTCCGAGGACTACACGGCCCTGGTGGTGGAAGAGCTGGGAGAATTGCTGGTCCACGGCATTGCCGTCCGTCCCGGCCACCCGGTGGTCCTGGGCCTGGCCCGCGGCAAGCCCCTGGTTGGCTTGCCCGGCTATCCCGTATCGGCCATGCTTACTTCCGAGCTCCTGCTGCAGCCCCTGGTTAAACACTGGCTGGGGCAGGCGGGTGACAGCCAGCGTCCCACCGTCCACGCCCAGATCACCCGCAAGGTCATGTCATCCACGGGCGAGGACGAATTTCTGAGGGTCAAACTGGGGCGCGTCGGCGAAAAAATGGTGGCCACGCCGGTGCAGCGGGGCGCGGGAGTGCTAATGTCCCTGGTCCGCGCCGACGGCCTCGTCAAAATCCCCCGCTTTTCCGAGGGGATGGACGCCGGCGCCGAAGTGGCGGTTGAGCTGCTGCGGCCCCCGGCGGAGGTGGAAAACACCATTGTCGCCATCGGCAGCCACGACCTTACCCTGGACCTGATGTCCAGCTTCCTGCGGCGTGTGCCCGGCGGGGCCAGCCTCTCCTCCTCCCACATCGGCTCCCTGGGCGGCCTGGTTGCCCTCCGCCGTGGTGAGGCCCATCTGGCCGGCTCCCACCTGCTCGACGAGGCCACCGGCCAGTACAACGTCTCCTACATCGAAAGATACCTGCCCCAGGTTCCGGTGGTTCTCGTAAACCTGGTGGGACGGGTCCAGGGCCTGATGGTCAGGCCGGGCAATCCCTCGGGTATCCAATCCCTCTCCGACTTGCTGCGTCCCGAGATTGCCTTCGTGAACCGCCAGCGGGGCTCCGGTACCCGGGTCCTGCTGGACTATCAGCTCCGGGAACTGGGCGTCAGTCCCGAGTCCGTAAACGGCTACCAGCGGGAGGAGTTCAGCCACCTGGCCGTGGCGGCGGCCGTCAACGGTGGGGCCGCCGACGTGGGCCTGGGCATCCTCAGCGCGGCCCGCGCCCTGGGCCTGGAATTCATCCCTCTGGCCAACGAGCAATACGACCTGGTTATCCCGAGGGCCCATTACGAGAGCGATCTGCTGCAGCCCCTGCTTGCCCTGCTGACCAGCGGGGAGTTCCGCCAGGCCGTTGATGAGCTGGGGGGTTACGACGTCAGCCGCATGGGCCAGGTCCAGGCCGAAATTGGGTAGAGGGCAGCCCTCGGCGAAGTCCCACCGGCTAGCCTCGGCCTCTTGGCATAGATCGAATCACAAGCTTGCCCGCCCGGGACAAAATTCGATAGCATATAGGCACCGAACTTGAGAGGTGAAGTTGCTCGTTTGGGGACTTTCAGTTGGCCCTTGCAGATTTCCAGCATGGACGGGCGTCAGTCACTCGACATTGTAGCGACTGTGGATACCGGGGCAGCCTACACCACTTTGCCTGCCAATCTGCTGCGCGAACTCGGCATCGAGTCCATGGGTCAACGCAGATTCCTGCTGGCCGATGGCAGCCGCACGGAACTGGACTACGGACAGGCGTGGGCCACCATAGGAGAAGATAGTGTCGTAACCATCGTAGTCTTTGGCAGGAACGATGGCCCGTCTCTACTTGGCGCTTACACTCTTGAGGGCCTCAGCCTTGCGGTTGACCCCGTGGAGCAAAGGCTGGTCCCCGCTCAGTTGATCATGTATTGAGCAGCGCAGCCTCCCCCGCTGTCTCCGGAATCGGGCGCTCGTCCCCTTTGTGCTACAATCCAAAGCAGAACCTCGAATTGCCCAGCCAAACCCACAGGAGGCCCCATGCAGAGCAGCGAAATCCGCCTGACCGAGCTCTCCCACTGCGCCGGTTGAGCCGCCAAGATCAGCCTTGAGGACCTGGTACAGGTCCTGAGCCAGTTCCCCCAGCTTTCCCATCCGGACCTGCTGGTTGGGACCGAAACCGGCGATGACGCCGCCGTCTTCCGCATCAACGACGAGACGGCTCTCATTTTGACCGTGGACTTCTTCCCGCCCATTACCGACGACCCCTTCGAGTTCGGGGCCATTGCCGCCGCCAACGCCCTCAGCGACGTTTACGCCATGGGCGGCAAGCCCCTGGTCGCCCTCAATATTTGCGGGTTTCCTGCAGCTCTCGACAAGTCCCTCCTGGGCGAAATACTGCGCGGCGGCTATTCCAAGACCGCCGAGGCCGGCTGCCTTATCGTGGGTGGCCACACTGTGGACGACCCCGAACCCAAGTACGGCCTTTCGGTGGTGGGCATCGTGGAGCCCGGCCGGCAGGTCACCAACGCCGGAGCCCGGGTCGGCGACTCCCTGGTGCTCAGCAAGCCCCTGGGTACCGGAATCATCACCACCGCCGGCAAGCAGGGCCGGGTGGACCCCGAAGTCCTGCAGGGGGCGGTGGACAACATGGCCGCCCTGAACCGCGCGGCCTCCGAGGCCATGACTAAAGTGGGCGTACACTCCTGCACCGACATTACCGGCTTTGGTCTTATGGGCCACCTCAAGTCCATGGTCAAAGGCAGCGGCGTTTGCGCCGAAATCAACCTGGGCCAGGTGCCCACCCTGCCGGGAACCTGGGAACTCCTGGAACAGGGCATTGCCCCCGGCGGCACCGGCCGGAACCGGGACAGCGTGGCCGACGTTGTCCGCTGGCACCCCGACCTGACCGACAGCGACCAGTTGCTGCTCTGCGACGCCCAGACCTCCGGCGGCCTGCTTATGTCCGTCGCGGGAGATAAGGAGGAGCGGCTGCTGGCGGAATTGACCGCCGCCGGGACCCCCTGCGCCAGCGTGGTCGGCCGCATCGTGGAGGGCCCCGCCGGCACGATAGTCGCCAACCCCTAGCCGCCCGCCCGACAGCGTCGCGATTCAGGAAGCTTATGCAGGTAGGGGCGGGTTTCAAACCCGCCCTGGTCGCATTTCGACTGTTCCTCCTGCGCCATACCACCCGAAACGCAACGCTTCCTCCCGCCGTATTGTCCGTTCAAATTGCGCCAGGCTTGCCAGCAGGAGATCATGTCACCTTGAGCTTGCCGAAGGGTCTGAAATTCCGGCTTGGAAGGTTGGTTGAACTCCGGATCATTGCCTCAAGCCCTGCCTTGCAGGTCCTTCAACTTCGCCGGGATTGACCTCAGCTAAAACGCCATTGCCCCGGCGGGAAACTCCCGTTTGACACTGCAATGGATGGAAACTAATATGGCCTCCAGTCCCTCTCGCATTACCCAGTCAATTAACAGGTGGTTGAACAAATTGGAACCGCAATTCGGATTGAAACGCCCCGACCAGGTTAAGGAAGCCCCCCACCAGGGAGAACGCGTCCCCCCAGGCCAGTTCCTCAGCAAGCGCTTTCCTGTGCTTACCTACGGTTCCCGGCCCGAGGTTGACATCAGTACCTGGACCTTCCGCGTATTCGGCGTGGTGGACCAGGAAATAACGCTCACCTGGAAGCAGTTTACCGAACTGGACTGGATTACCCTGGATGCCGACTTCCACTGCGTCACCCAGTGGAGCGCCCTGGACCAGTCCTGGGAGGGAGTGCCCGCCGCCGCCGTTCTCGAACTGGCCGGAATAAGGCCCCAGGCAAAGTACGTCATGGCCCACTGCTTCGGCGGCTATACCACCAACCTCCCCCTCGAAATGGTGGTGGAGGAGGGTTTCCTGGCTCACCGCCACAATGGCGCCGAGCTGGGCAAGGACCACGGCTGGCCCCTGCGCCTGATCGTGCCCAGCCGCTACGCCTGGAAGAGCGCCAAGTGGATCAACGGCCTGGAGCTCATGCTGGAAGACTCCCCGGGGTTCTGGGAGCAGCGCGGCTACAACAACAATGCCGACCCCTGGAAGGAAGAGAGGTTCTGGCCCGAGCTCACCCGGTAGCCCTCACTTCTCGGCCCCGACCTGCTGAACTCCCTTGGCCCCGCCCGAAATGGCCGGGGCCAATTGTCATCAGGGCCCTCGCACTAAGCGTTAGGTCTGACCAGTCGTTCCAGCGGAGGCAGGAACCTCAAGCGCTGGCCCGGCCTCTCTCGGCAGTCTGCCAAAGGGCAAAGTGGGCAGCCAGTTTCAAATGCTGTTGCCCTGCAATTCTCATCCTCACTTCTATCTACTTACATAGCGATGTTGTATCATTACGCTTACCCGGCAGAAGTGGCCCTCAGGGCGCCGGGATTTCCCCCGGCACATTGGAGGCTGCACTCCATCCGGTATCAGACCCGTCCAGGAGGTTTCTGTGGCAGACATTGCTAACAACACTTCCCCTTCCCCCACCATTGAGCCCGCACCGGGACCGGGTTTTGCCCGCCGCCTCGAACGCCACATTCAGGGCAGGACCATCAGCGGACTCATGGAACTGTTCCCGCTGCTGGTCACCATCCTGGTCATGGCCGTGATAATCGGCTACGCCGACAGCTTTGTTCATCCGCTGGTCAAGTATATTCCCTGGGACATCCCCTACATCGGCGGCCTCACCTTCACCGGCGTCGGTCTCATAGTGCTGGCAGCCCTCTTCTATCTGACCGGGTTGGCCGTCGCCTCCCGCCTCGGCAGGAGGTCCTTCGACCTGACCGGGAAAATCCTGAACGGCACCCCGGTGGTGGGCTCCATCTACGGCCTTACCCAGACGGTCGCCGCCGTGATGTCCTCCCAGTACCGTTTCAGCCGGGTGGTATTCATCGAGTGGCCCCGCGACGGAATGGTAGCCCTGGGTTTTGTCACCGGCCGAATGGTCTGCACCGATACCGGCGCCTCCCTGGTGGTGGTTTACGTTCCGACGGTCCCCAACCCAACCTCCGGAAACATGGCCATCATGGTGGAAGACGACGTATTTGAGACCGACCTCACCGTTGAGGACGCCATGAAAATGGTCTTCTCCGGGGGCATCGTTCTTCCCGACTCTATGGCCTTTGCCCGGCTCCCCCGCGAGAAGGGCATCCACGAGTATGTGGGGCGGTTCGAGTCCATCGGCAGCTAGTAGTTCAACTGGATTGTATTGATGGGTTGGGGCTAAACCGTCGTTCCCGCGCAGGCGG
>JAPPJA010000072.1:5769-14395 GCA_028874675.1 Chloroflexota bacterium | reverse complement strand
CTTAACTGTCGCCTTCCGAGGTAGTCCGCAGAGCCTGGGAGATTGGTTGCCCCGGGTATTTCCACGCCAACCTGGTTAAGTTCCGCGCCTCAAGGCAGCCACGGTGGCGGGGGGCAATGGCCTCAAGCGGACACAGCGGGTACAATTCCCCGGAACCACGCTCCAGGGAACTATCTCAAGACAGGTTGAGAATTTCGGCCGGGTGGACGGAGATGGCGCAATGGTGCCCGTAACCGCCATCCCGGTATTTCCCAGGCAAGGGGGAAGGGAATTCTGAGACAGCTTCCAAGGACGGAGAAGCTTGCCGGGGAGAGAGGTGGCTGCCGATGGCCTACGTTCCCACTGAAAGCGAAACGCAACCCAGTCCAACCCTGGCACGCCGCCTTGCCGAGGTTGCCTGGGCCTTCCTGCCCCTGGGCTGGATAGCCTTCGGGGGACCCCAGGCCCACATCGCCCTGCTGCAAGAGAGGTTTGTGGCCCGCCGGGGCTGGCTGGACGAGCAGCAGTTTGTGGAGTTGCTGGGACTGGGGCAGGGGCTGCCTGGCCCCACATCCACCCAAATGGTAGTGGCGGTGGGCACCGCCCGGGCCGGCCCCCTGGGCGGGCTGCTGGCGTGGCTACCTTCCTGGACGGGGGAGCGCGACCCGACTGGCTGGACGGCGTCCAGTCGGCCACGGTGGCGCTGGTAGCGGTGGCGGCATGGCGACTGGGCGCCGCGGTAATCCGGACCCGGCTGACCATGGGACTGATGCTGCTGGGGGCCGTGGTAACAATCCTGTTGCAACAGCCGTGGGCCTTTCCCGCCACGCTGGCCCTGGGCGGGACGATAACCGCCGTGGCCCTGCGCGCCCAGCGCCACGACTCGGAAAACTCATCCGGCGTACCCCTGGATAACCTGGGCATTAGCCGGGCGGTCGGCGTCCTGCTGCTGATGCTGTTCTTTGGCCTGCTGGGTGGCCTGATTGTGGCGCGTCTGGCGCTGGACCAGTCCTGGCTGCAACTGCTGGAGTCCTTCTACCGCACCGGTTCGCTGATTTTCGGCGGGGGACAGGTGGTCCTGCCCATGCTCAGCGCCGAGGTGGTGGAACCGGGCTGGGTTACGGAGCAGCAGTTCCTGGACGGCCTGGCGCTGATGCTGGCGCTGCCCGGGCCTTTGTTCAGTTTCAGCGCCTACCTGGGAGCGGTGGCCGGTGGCGTGCCGGGGCTGTTGCTGGCCTTCGTGGGACTGTTCCTGCCGGGCGTGTTGATAATCTACGGAGTGCTGCCCTTCTGGGAGCAGCTGCGTCGGTACCCGTGGGTGCGCATCGCCCTGGTGGGCGTCAACGCCACCGCCATAGGGCTGGTGGTCGGCGTGGTGTTCCTGCTGTGGCAGCGGGCCGACCCCGGCACGGCAGGCGCAGTAATCGCACTGCTTTCCTTCGGGGCCGTGATGTTCTTCCGGGTTCCCGCGCCCCTGGTGATAGTGGGAGCGGGAGCGCTGGGGTGGCTGTTCAGCCTGGCGGGGCTGCTGTGACACTTTCCTGCATCTTGCCTTAAACCTGTACCTTGAATCCTTCCTAAGGGGCAAGCTGCGGAGTATCGATCACTCTCAATAAAAGGAACATCCTGCCAGCATCGGCAGGATGTTTGCTTGCACCTATTGTATAATTGCAACCGTTAGACCAAGACCAGCGAACAGTAGAGAAGCAAAGCCCGCACTTAAAGCAATTATTGTCTTCGTTATTTCGGATTTTGCCTTCTCGACATCCTCCCTTGTAGCGAGATACTCTCCTCTGATTTCTAACCCCTGCAATCTTTCTTGCAGCCTCCCCAGTTCCGCTTCTAGTTCAGCGAACCGCTCCTCATCGGACGGCACTGCTTGCCTCCCACTCGTGGATGTTCTTCATCCATTCAGAAAACTCCGTAACACTTTTGGCCGTGGGGAAGTTCATATCTACAGAACGTATGACGAACACGGGTGTTTCTGCAGGGAGGATTACCTTGATGGACTCCATCAGATTGGTCAGCGCTTCTTCGGGATTATCCCCCCTACCCAATTGTCCGTACATGACCTCACTAGCAAACCATATTTTTCCCGTAGCGCTGTTACGAACATTGACCGGTATAACTTGAACTGCCATGCCCGTTCACTCCTTTGGCAGGTTCAGCAAGCCAGCTGACTCTCAATGAGACTTTCGGAGAGTGCCGGCTAGTCTGACATATAAACCTTCATGCCTCTAGCAAATGCTATCCATAGACTGTGCCTATGTCCACAGTCGCTCTATGGCAAAAGGGGCTAATCAACTGCGACGTGTTGACTTTAACACGATCGTTCTCATGCCTTGCATTGAAGCTACGCAACTGTTGGCACTGAAACCTGATTGATGAATCAGAAACTGCTGCCGGCGCAAAGACGACCTGCTCCGCTTAATGAGGGAGAATGTATCCCAAGCCAGCATCAGCCTAGTGATACCCGTGCCGGTTCGGGGTACAAGAGCTTACTGGCCGGAGAACTCGATTCCCACGCCCACAATCTCTATCTGCATGGAGCGGGTATCGGGGGCGCCCTCGGCGAAGGTAACCCCCACCGTCACGTTGAGGCCCTTCTGAACCTCGGGGGAGTCGGGAATCTCGAAGCGGGCGTCCAGGTTATCGCCCTGCATATCCACCGCCATGTGCTCGGCAATCCGCTTCTCGCCGTCGTACACGATGACCTCGTGTACGGTGGCGTGGGAGCGGGTGCGGAAGCTGACCAGGGCTGCCTCGGCCCGGGTGGCCTTGCCGTTGGAAACCGCCAGGGTGGGTATGGGGAAGTGGACCCAGGTATTCTGCCCGCCGGCGCCCTCTATGCGGACGAAGGGGCCGGTGTGGCGAACCGAAGTTATGCGACTCAGATACTCGACCTGCATGGTGGAACCGTGGACCCACTCAACATACGTGCCGTCTGCCATAGTTTACCGTCCCTTGCTGCTGAATCTGTGTTGGACTGAACCGAGAGGTTTCTGACGGGATTATAGCGGGGAAGCAGGGACAGGTACAGGGTGACCGGCCCAGGTATGGGCTTCGAATCCCGGTGGGCAGCCGGGGCTACCGGATTCTGCAACAGGGAAGGGGGGCAGTCGCGAACCGCCCCTGCAATTTGACAGGTCAGCCCAAAAGCAACTCCATCTAAATGAAGCTGCCCCGCCTGCGGCCCCGCGTGTAGGCCGCCCTCATCAGGTAGGCGATGACGCCGGCCAGAATCAGGATTCCGGCAATTGCCAGGATGAGCACCCAGGGACTGACGCCGGAGGAACTGTCCACGTAGGTTACCTGGAAGGTGGCGTTGGGCGTTCGCTGCTGGGACCTGGTCCCGACCCGGGGATCACGGCGGTCCAGCAATTCCCGGGCCGTAACCCGGCCCTGGCCTTCGATGAACTGGGTTGCGCGGGCGAAGTCGTCGGAATATACGCGGAAGGTTACCCGGGCCATTTGGGATTCGCCGGAGGAAGACAGGTAGATCTCGTCTATCTGCCCCAGGCGGTCGGCGGCGAACTGCTGCACTTCGGCGAGACGGGCATCCACGCCGGCGGCTTCCACGGTAAAGCTGGCCGTCGGGCCAACGACCATTGTCGTGCCACTGGGGAACAGGGCAACGTGGATTGCAGCCAGGTCCACCTGCCGTTCCAGTAACTCCAGCTGCCACTGGGTCCGCTCGATATCGGTCCTCACGCGGGACAGCTCCCGTTCCACGCCCAATAGCTCGGCAACGGAGCTGCCGCGATCGAGGAGGGAAATGAGCCCCTGTTCCTCCATCCTGAGAGTGGACAAACGCGCCGCCAGGTCAACGTGCTGGTCGGTCACGTCCTCGCCGCCCAGGCTGCGGTACTGGACCACTCCCAGGAACTCGACACGCTTCATAAAAGAATCGAACCGGCCCTGGGGCACCTTGAGAATGATGTCGGACCGGGGCGAGAAGGAGCCTCCGGAGCTGGCCATTCGCTCCACGTAGCCATCCAGGCTGGCCGCGATGGACCGGACCTGCAGAGCCGCGCCCTCCACCGAGTCCACCTCGAGGATCAGCCGCGCCTGGGTTGCGGGTTCCTGTTCTGGCCCCAGGAGGTCCTGGCCCAGGAAGCTGGCCGGCAGACCGGTTCCTCCGCCGCCATAGTCGGCGAAGGGCGATGGAACCGCCGAGGGGGGGTAGGCGTAGTATTGGGCGGGCTGCCCGGCAGCTGCGACTGCTCCGGGAGAGGAAAGGAGAGCCGCATTGCCCGACGGGTAGTCCGTGAGGGCGAGATTCCGGCCGCTGTCCTCATCGGCCGCGTTGCTGCAGGACACGAGGAAAACGAGCAGGAAGGCCAGGAGCGGCAAGAAGACTCTCTTGTTCATCAACTGCACTCTTTGGGATAAAATAGTAAGTAGAAGCCGATTTTACTATAAATGCCGAAGCCCCCGGCAAATACAATGGTTACGGGAATTGGGCAATCGTAAGAGGCTAATGTTTTAGTCCCCGGCTTTGGAACGGCAGCGTTCCATCCATTTCAGGTGGTATGGCGCAGGCGGAAAGGTCGAAATGTAACCAGGGCGGGTTTGAAACCCGCCCCTACCTGCCATAAGCCACCAAAGAGGTGTTATCAATGCGGAAATTCTGGCCCAGCTTCGGAATGGGCGCCCTGGCCGGCGCCCTGCTCACGGCGCCTCTGCTGGGACTGATGTACCTGGCGGACAAACTGCTGGACTTACCCTTTGTACCCTTTGCCCTGTTTGACTGGATTGCCACGGTTACCCCTGGCCCGCTGATTACTTTCGGCATAGACATGATGATCGAGTCGCTGCTGCTGTTCAACCTGAGCGTGGCCGACGCGGCCAAGACCAGCGAACAGGTGGCGGCGGTGCTGATGGTGTTCTTCATCGGCGTGGCGGCAGGCGCGGTCCTGTTCGCGGCGCTGAGAGGTCGCGCAACAAGTGGAGCAGCCTTCCAGGGCAACTGGCTGGGCAGCGTATTCTCCCGGCCAGCGCCGGGGCTCATTACCGCTGCCGTGGTGGGATTGCCGCTGACCATCGTAAGCCTGCCAATGGGCCAGTCCACCATGAATCCCGTGGTAACTTTCGTAGTCCTCATCATCCTGTTCCTGGTCTGGGGCCTGGGGCTGGGCTATCTGAGGCAGCGGCTTTCCCTGGTTTCCAGGGGTTCCGTAGAGGGCGCCGAGGACGAAGAACGCTCGGTGAACGTTATTGACCGGCGGCAGTTTCTCATCCGGCTGGGGGCCACCACCGCCACCATCACCGTGGCCAGCGCGGGTTTGGGCGCCGCCCTGGGCCAGGGAGAGCGGACCCGCATCGCCGAGTCGGTGGCCGATTCCATGCCTCCGGACGCGATGCCGCCCCGGCGACCCTTGCCAAACGATGGAGACCCGGTTACCCCGGCCCCGGGCACCCGCCCGGAGTACACGCCGGTAGAGGACCACTACCAGGTCTTCCTGCGCACCGAGCCTACCTTCATTGACATATCCAACTGGGTACTGCCCATTCACGGGTGGGTGGCCAACCCCAAGGACCTGACCATCGACCAGATCCGCAACGACTATCCGTCGCGGGACCAGTATGTGACCCTGTCCTGCATCTCGGGCAGGATTGGCACCACCCTGATCAGCACCACCTGGTGGACGGGGGCCGTGCTGCAGTCGGTCCTGGCCGACGTACAGCCCATGCCTCAGGCCAAGTACCTGGTCATCAAGTCGGCCGACGGGTTCTACGAATCGGTGGCCCTGGACCTGATAGCCTCGGACGAGAGGATAATGCTGTGCTACGCGTGGGACGGAGAGCCACTGCCCTTCGACCACGGCTTCCCGCTGCGCATCTGGCTGCCGGACCGGTACGGAATGAAGCAGCCCAAGTGGATCGTTGACATCGAAGTGACCGATGAGTACCGGGAGGGCTACTGGGTGGAACGGGGCTGGGACGAAGTGGCCCGCGTGAAAGCTACATCTGTCATTGACACCGTGGCAGTACGGGACGTCGTGGAAGCCGACGGGCAGCGCCTGGTGCCGGTGGGCGGCATAGCCTTTGCCGGGGCACGGGGTATTTCCGGCGTACAGGTGCGGGTGGATGGCGGCCCCTGGCAGGACGCCCAGCTGCGATCGCCCCTCTCCGAAACAACCTGGGTTATCTGGCGTTACGACTGGCCCTTCGCAGCCGGCGACCACACCTTTGAGGTCCGGTGCGCCGAAGCCGACGGGACGCCCCAGATTGAGGAGGAGCAGGGCAACCGTCCCAGCGGCGCCACAGGCATTCACAGCAGGAAGGCCAGCCTGTAGGGGTTCCCGCCTGCGCGGGAATGACGGGGCCTGCGCGGGAATGACGGGCAAAAGGCGCAAACAGCGGCGCCCCCGAAACGGGGAGCCTTCGTTGTTGGGGTGGGGGCGAAGTCCCCGCCTGCGCGGGAACAACGGGGTATCCCCCAAAGTTGAAATGTAATTGCCCTGACTCGCTGACATTTTCCCATTGCTTGTGCAGCCCCCGTCTGTTAGCCTACCCCGGCTTTTGGACGCAACCCAAAACAAAGGAAGGTGAGTTATGCCCAGGGTAGTACACTTCGAGGTTTACGCGGACGACATGGACCGGGCCAGCAAGTTCTACGGCGACGTTTTCGGCTGGACGGTCAACAAGTGGGAGGGCGATGGAGGCGCGGTATATTGGCTGGTGGACACCGGGGAAGATCCGGCCCAGGGCATCAACGGGGGAATGGTGCCTCGACAAGCCCCAGGGGCAGTGACCACCGTGATGCTGGATGTCCCCACGGTGGATGAGTACGTGGAAAAGATCACTGCTGGTGGCGGTACCGTGACCGTCCCCAAGTTCGCGGTCCCGGGAGTAGGTTACGCCGCCTATTTCACAGACACGGAAGGCAACCCCTTCGGCATATTCGAGGACAACAGCGAGGCGGCCTGATCGGACCTGAAACACTGGTGCGAAGGCTGTCGGAAGGCCGGCGGCGCGACCTATCCTGACGGAGCCGGGACGGGTTTGAACCCTGCTCCTATGGCGGCCCAGAAGTTCTCGGACCGTTCAAGCTCCGGCCCGGTTTTTCCCGTGCATACAGGCTTCATTAAATATCAGGAGGGCAAACCATGCCCAGAGTAGTCCACTTCCAGATGTACGCGGACAACCCGTCGCGGGCCGAAAGATTCTACGCCGACGTCTTCGACTGGTCCCTCAACCAGTGGGCCGGCGACAACACCTTCTGGCTGATTAACACGGGAGACGAGGCGGAGCCGGGCATCAACGGAGGCATGCTGGTGCGGCCGGAACCCTCGGCCACCACCACCGTTGTCATGCAGGTCCCCTCAGTGGACGAGTATTCCCAGCGGATTACCGACGCGGGGGGGACGGAGACCATCCCCAAATTCGCCATCCCGGGAGTGGGGTACGCGGCATATTTCATAGACACCGAAGGCAACCCCATCGGCATTTTTCAGGACGACGAGGGGGCGGCCTGACCGGTTCCCAATTGACGGTGGCAATTGGCGGCGGTAGTATGAGCCAAACCGCCGGGGCTGCTCGTTCCGCTGGAAACTGCAACGTAAACTTCCCCGCGGTTACAACAGAACAGGAGGAGAAAACTATGGCAGAAGTTTTCGGGTACGGCGACTTTCAATATACCTTTGCGGAAGACTGGGCGAAACTCCCCGAGGGAAAGCGGTTGCTGGAGTGCCCCGGTGTGGTCTGCGACTCGGAAGACCGGGTGTTCATCCTGACCCGCGGGGAAGACCCAATAATGGTCTTTGACAAGGACGGCAACTTTCTGCGCTCCTTCGGCCAGGGGTTGTTCAGCAACCGGACCCACGGCCTCTACATCGCCCACGATGACTCCATCCTGGCTGCCGATGACGGCATCCACACCATCCAGAAGTTCACCCCCGACGGCGAGAAGGTGATGGAGATTGGCGAGCGCAACCATCCCGCCCCTCGCTGGAGCGGTCAGCCCTTCAACCGGCCCACTTCCGCCGCCATCCGGCCGGCCAACGGCGACATCTACATCTCCGACGGCTACGGCAACTCACGCATCCACTGCTACACCGGCGACGGCGAGTACAAGTTCAGCTGGGGCGAGCCCGGTATTGACGCGGGGCAGTTCATCCGGCCCCACAACATCGCCGTGGACGGCGACGACCGGATCCTGGTAGTTGACCGCGAATGCCACCGGGTCCAGATATTCGATCCGGAAGGCGGCTTCATCACCATGTGGAGCAACATCCACCGTCCCGACGCCATGGTGCTGTGGGACAACCACATCTACATAGGCGAGCTTAACGGCATGGGCGGCGTGGACGACGCGCCGGGCCTGGGCCACCGGGTGACCATATATGACCTGGAAGGCAACCGGGTAGGCATGTTCGGGGCCAAGGAAGAGGGTGAAGGCGCGGGCCAGTTCATTGCGCCTCACGGCGTGGCGGTGGACTCTACCGGCGCGGTGTACGTGTCCGAGGTGTCCTACACGATCCGCGGCTCGCACATGGACCCGCCCCGGGAACTGCGCAGCTTCTCCAAGTACGAACGGGTGCGTTAGGGTGGGGTTTGGGGGGGGCGGGGGGAAAATGGGCCCCCCCGCCGGCCAAACCCACCCAAATTTGGGTGGGCAAATATAAAAATTTTATATTTTAAT
>JAPPJA010000072.1:0-5759 GCA_028874675.1 Chloroflexota bacterium | reverse complement strand
CCCCCCCCGGTTAAGCGCCCTCCTCCACAAATACCCCCGGGGCGGTTTTGGGGGGGGTGGGCGGGCCCGTGTCATATCGGCCCCCGCGGGCGGCCCAACGCAACCCATTAGTGGAGAGCCTAATGCTAACTTTCGAAGTATTCATTGGCGCAGTGGGTACAATGCTGCTATTGGGCGCCGGAGCTTTCTACTGGGTTATGTCTGAAATCCGCACGCTCCGGCGGGATATGAACCAGGCCATGCAGCAGTTACGCGAGGAAATGCGCGCAGACAGCAACGCCCTGCGTGATGAGATGCGCCAGGAAATTAGGACGAGTACGCAACGCATGATGGAAGCCCTGTACTTCCACCGCCACGATGGGGAAGGGGCGGCGGTTTTCTATCCGCCTACTCCGCCACCCACGCCTGCAGAGTGAAGGGTGTGCCATGCCCACCCCGAGGCTGGCGAAAATAGAACGGGTTCCCGACTTAAGGGGGACGTGGCCCAACGAGGCGCAGCACTTCACGCCCTGGCTGGCAGACAATATCGCGGAGTTAGGGGAAGCGCTGGGCATGGACCTGGAGCTTCAGCAGACAGAAGCGCCGGTGGGTGGTTACAACCTGGATATTTTGGCCACGGACCTGGGCAGTAGCCGACCAGTGATCATCGAGAATCAGCTGGAGGCCACGGACCACAGCCATTTGGGACAACTTCTCACCTACGCAGCAGGATTTGACGCGGAAGCCGTAGTGTGGGTGACGAGGGAATTCAGGGACGAACACCGCCAAGCACTGGATTGGCTAAATCAACGCACGGGAGAGGATACGCAATTCTTTGGAGTAGCGGTGGAATTGTGGCGAATCGGCGACTCACTGCCAGCGCCCCACTTTAACGTAGTCGCAACGCCAAACGGATGGCGTAGGGAGACTGTCCGTCGGAGAGAAGCCAGCTCAAACCCGGGTAGATCAGAGAGATCCGAAAGGTATGGGAGTTTTTTCCAAAGTCTCATTGACACATTGAGAGAAAAGCACAGGTTTACTAACGCACGAAAAGGTCAGCCCCAAAGCTGGTATAGCTTTTCGACCGGTTTCAGGCATCTCACATACGGAGCCAATTTTACTGGACAGAAGGAAGCGAGAGTCGAGCTTTATATCGACTATCCTGAGGGTGAACAGAATGTGCATGTGTTGGAAGACTTGCGACAATGCCAGGATGAAGTTCATTCGCAGCTTGGCATACTGGACTGGCAACGTTTGGAGAACAGGAGGGCCTGCCGGATAGCGCTTTCACGCCCCGGCAGCATTGACGATGATGACGACACCCTTGCAGAAATTCAGGTTTGGATGATAGAAAACCTCCTCAGATTCAAGGATGTCTTTACTCCCCGCTTAGCTGAACTCTCAAGACAGGAACACTGAATGACATCATCCAACGAAACCACCACCGCCAACTGGGACGACATTTTCAACGCCGTTGAGGCCCTCTACGACCTGGGCTGGACTGACGGCCTGCCAATATTGCCGCCCACCACCGATAAGGTGGCCGAGTTCCTGGCGGCCGGCGGACGGGACGGGGCGGAGATTGTCGGCGAACTGCCGGAGCGGCGCAGGGAGATTACCGCCGAGAAGGTGGCAGCCAATGCGGTGATGGCCGGCTGCAGGCCCGAATACATGCCGGTGGTCCTGGCGGCGGCCGAGGCCATGCTGGCGCCGCCCTTTAACCTGGTGGGCCCTTCGTCCAGCATGGGCGGGGCCGCCGTGCTGGTAATCGTCAACGGGCCGGTCGTCCAGGAACTGGGCATCAACTCCCGCAACAACCTTTTTGGCCCCGGCAACCGGGCCAACTCGACCATCGGCAGGGCGGTCCGGCTCATCCTGATGAACGCCTGCGCCGCCATCCCGGGACTTTACGACCGGAGCGTTATCGGTCACCCCGGCAAGTTCAGCTACTGCATTGCCGAGGCAGAAACCGAGACCCACTGGACTCCTTTGCACATGGAACGGGGCTTCTCCGCCGGCCAGAGCGCGGTAACGGTCTTCGCCTCGGAAGCGCCGCGACAGGTCAGGTCCGTGGGGCGCCCCGAGGCGATTCTGTACGCCATCGCCGACGTGGCCTCATCGCTGGGGACCTCGCTGTCCACCTCGGGTTCCGTGGGCGACCCGGCGGCGGGCATCAGGCAGGGAGAAACCGTGGTCACCATTGCAGGAAACAGCGGCCTGTGGAGGGACTGGACCAAGGCCAGCGTCAAGGAGTTCCTGCACTCCCGCATCCGGCGTTCAGTGGCCGACTTCAAGCGGGCGCAGGTGTTCCCCGGAGACGTTGAACCCGGGGATGAGGAGCGAATGGTCCCGCTGACCGCTTCTCCGGAGGATATTCTGGTAGTATTTGCCGGAGGCGAGGAGTCCAACATGTCCTCCGTGATACCGAGCTGGGGCCCCAAGGTCGGGTCCACCTCGGTTACAAGGGAAGTGCGCCGGTAGCGGCCCGCCCAGCGATTCTCAATTTGTGAGCGTTCGTGTCTATTCGTGGATGAACAACGGGAGGATGGAATATGAGCGAATACACCCTGGTAAATCCCACCACTGAGCCGGTAACGCCGCCCTTCGACGGCGCGCCCCGCCTGCCCACAATGGCCGGCGCCAAAGTGGGCATTATTGACGACAGCAAGCGCAACGCCGACGTGCTGCTGGAGGAACTGGCGGAAGTCCTGCGGACCCGGTACGAAATCGGCGACGTCCAGTGGCACCGCAAGCCCAGCGCCTCCCGTCCCGCCGACCCGGCGGCCATCGCGGCCCTGGCCACGGACTGCGACGCGGTGGTAATTGCCATCGGCGATTGAGGGTCCTGCAGCGCGTGCAGTGTGCACGACGGGATTCACGTGGAAAAGGCCGGTCTGCCTTCGGCCACCATCTGCACCGACCGGTTCATCCCCACCGCAAGGGGCATGGCGAAAATGTGGGGCGCCGAAGAATACCCAACGATCTTCACCGAGCACCCCATCGAGAACCTGGACCGGGGGCAGCTGAGGGAGCGGGCGGAAGGCCTGGCCACCGAGGTGGTGACGATACTTACGGGCAGCTAGGGGCTGGTATTGCGTTCACGAACAGGTACGAATATTTGCCAGAGGTCCCCGGGACTCCCCCAATTGGCGAATGTTCGTGCCTGTTCGCGGACAAACTGGTCTTCGAGTTGCTTCTCGTCCTTCGTGGAAACAAAAGCAGGGGAAGTAATGGCCTGGCCTACACCCGCATGTTGGGCGGCAACAGGTTGGGTATGGCGTCGGTGATGGGGTAGGTCTCGTTGCAGGCCGCGCAGTGAAGCGAGCCTTCCATGACCTCGTCTCCCTGCTCCGTGTCCACGGTCAGGCTAAGGTCGCCCTTGCAAACCGGGCAGGCCAGGATTTCCATCAGGTCTTTCTTCAACTTTCCTCCAGTTTCTTGACGCCGCTGATCCGCTAGCTGGCAAGGCTGTTTTCAAACAGATAGCCAAGCACGTCGGCCAGTCCAAATATTATCACGCCAAGCGCCAGCAGGGCCGTGGGTCCCGTGGCCGCCGCACGCAGGCTGGCGCCCTTGGTCATTATGCCGGGCTCATCGTGTCCCCCGCCGGATGGACGCCGAAACCGCATTACCGCCATCATGTAAAGGGCCAGAGCAACCTTGACGACCAGCACCGCCACGTAGGGCAGCGTTACCGTGTCCAGGGTCAGGCGGCTGGCCGTGAGGATGGCGCCGGTTACCACCAGGACAATTATGGCGGTGTTCACCAGGCCCCGAAACTCTTCGCCAATGGCCCGGTGGGTCTCCTGTCCGGGGTCGCGACGCTGAAAGGCGGGACGCAACACCATCAGGTAGAAAATCCCCCCTCCCACCCAGGCCACGGCGCCCAGGGCGTGGGCCCAGCGAATGGCTAACAATATCCAGTCCAGAACGTTCATGGGCGGGCTCTAGTCTCCGCACGATTCCTGGTTGACCAAGGCGGGGCCGGAACATTCTATGGCCGGGGGAGAACGGGGTCAAACGGAAAACGGAGCCGCCCTTGACTCTTTTCCCGCCCCGGTTACAATCCCAGCAACAAGGTCAGGACGGCACAGCAACTATCGCTGAAGGAGGAAAGGCCATGCGACTTGAGGGAAAGGTAGCGTTGGTCAGCGGCGGCGCCAGGGGGCAGGGCGCCGTGGAAGCCCGCCTGTTCGCCACCGAGGGCGCCCGGGTGGTTATCTGCGACGTGCTTGAGGACGAGGGGCGACAGGTGGAGGCGGAAATCAATGAGCGGGGCGGCGAGTGCCTGTTTCTGCGCCTGGACGTCACTAGCGAGGCCAACTGGCAGGACGTGGTGGCGGCCACCGTAGAGCGGTTTGGCAAGCTGGACATCCTGGTGAACAACGCCGGCATTTACCGTACCGAGACTGTGGAGGAAACCTCCGAGGAACTGTGGGACCAGGTGATGGACATCAACGGCAAGGGGGTGTTCCTGGGCACTAAAGCCGCCATTCCGGAAATGCGCAAGGCCGGCGGCGGTTCCATCATCAACATCTCATCGGTGGCCGGACTGGTTGGCAGCGAGATGTCGGCCGCCTACGGATCGTCCAAGGGCGCGGTGCGCATCTTTACCAAGGCCACGGCCATCCAGTACGCCGGCGAC
This sequence comes from Chloroflexota bacterium, assembly GCA_028874675.1. Taxonomy (GTDB): domain Bacteria; phylum Chloroflexota; class Dehalococcoidia; order Lucifugimonadales; family UBA3495; genus Bin22. Next base: position 1,135 of record JAPPJA010000072.1, on the reverse strand, counting down.
AAGATTCGCGCCAACTCCATCCACCCGGGCATCATCGAGACGCCCATGACGGCGCATATGCTGGCCGACGAGGAACAGTACCGGTACCGCCTGGGCCGGACGCCCCTGGGTCGCATCGGCAAGCCCGAAGACGTGGCCTTCGGCGCCCTGTACCTGGCCTCCGACGAGTCCTCCTTCGTCACCGGCAGCGAGCTGGTTATAGACGGCGGCCGCACGGCCATGTAACAGGAAACTATCCACGAATGGGCGCTAATCCCCACTAATGAAGGAGTTTCCATTAGTGATCATTCGTGCCCATTCGTGGATAGGAAGGATTTCACCGGCCCAGGGCGTAGTTGTCGCGGCGCAGGTCGGCCCCTACCTCCAGCGTTTCCCTTTCCCGGTCGATGGTGATGGCGCAGAGGGCGCCCATGCTGGGTGTCCAGTCGTTCCAGACCTCCACCGCGTGGCCGCGACGCTCCAGCTCCCTGATGGTGTCCGGGTCGATGCGCCCCTCCGCCGACATGGCCGCCGGGGTGTAACCGTGGGGGAAACCAGACTCGGGAAAGCTCCAGCTGGCCACCCGGGGCTGCTCGATGGCCTCCTGCGCGTCCATCCCGAACTCCGCTACATTCAGGAAAAGCTGGGTCATGGACTGGCACTGGACATCGCCACCGGGAGTGCCGAAGGGCATCCACAGCTTGCCGTCGCGGAAAGCCATGGCCGGATTGGGCGTCAGCCGGGGCCGCTTTCCCGGCATCAGGCAGGCCGGATGGTCCCGGTCCAGCCAGGTCTGGTAGCCCCGGGTGGACATTGCAAAGCCCAGGCCCGGTACGGCGGCCGCGGCGGAGAAGCCATCGCTGGGCGTGGCCGAAAAACCATTGCCCCACCGGTCAACCACGCAGATGTAGCTGGTGTCCGGCTCCACAGCTCCCGCCACTGGCTCCGGATGGGCCGGCCTGGCCCCGTTGCTTTCATAGCCCTGGTAGGCCCAGGGGTCGCCGGCCAACGGCATGTCGGGACAGGCCCGGGCCGGGTCAATTTCCTGCCGTCGCCGGGCGGCGTAGTCCGGGTCCAGCAGGCCCTTCATCGGCACATCGACAAAGTCGGGGTCGCCGTAGTAGGAGTGGCGGTCGGAAAAGGCCAGCTTCAGCGA
>JAPPJA010000213.1 GCA_028874675.1 Chloroflexota bacterium | reverse complement strand
CCATACCTCCGGGCCTCGTTCTTTTAGTCCGCTTCCTCCGACAGACCGATTCTGCGCTTCACATAGAATATGTACCCGCCGCTAAGCGCCGCCAGCGCTGCCGCTCCCAGAACTGTGGTCGCGGCTACTCTAATTGTTGCATCGAACCAGAATCCCTGCGGAAACATGATCAGCAGGTAATCGGTCCGAGGGTCCAGCTGCCACAGGTCATTGGTGAAGCTGATACGGTGGAACAGCAGGAACAGGGAGTCAAATCCCACCAGGGCAAATAGTCCCACAACAGCCACCATACCCAGGGTTAGCAATCCTCCATACAATCCCCAATGCGCCATCGGCCACGCGAAGTCCCTCCGACAGAGGTAGTAGCCTCCCACCTTTACACCTACCATGAACAGGAAAGCTATGGCTCCTACCCAATAGATCCCCCTCACCAGTCCCTTTACGTCCCGCATATGGTGGACTTCCCGCTCATTGAATAATTCTCTTTCCTCTCCGTATGCGGGAGCCACGACTCTCAAGGGTTCCGCCGAGGAATTGAAATACTGCCTTAATTCTGCCCCCACTCTTTGGAGGTCGTCATTCGTGATGCCCGAGTAAACCGAAATGTTGTACTTCTCGAAGCCCCTTCGGTACAAGCCAGGGTCATTGACAGCCCAGGCCACGCTGGCAGAAATAAGGAACAGCGGCACTGCCAGCACTACCAGCACGGCTATGCTCCTGGCTATTAACGGCGGAACCTTGGGGCGCCCGGTTTTCATTCTGCCGGTCCTTAGAGAAGTTGCAAGGCCGCCTATCCGGCCCTTTCAATCCGGAACAAGTATCAGGCCATCAGGCACAACTACACTAGCACCCCACTACTTGGTTGAGCAATCTGTGACCTGGCCCTATAATTAGCGCATGGAAAACGATCAATTCTCGCATCAATTCACTGATGCCGATTTGGGCCAGTTTCAGACCCTGGTGGATATCGTGACTCGACTGCGGGCCCCGGGCGGCTGCCCGTGGGATCGCGAACAGACCCACGAATCCCTGAAGCGACACCTGCTTGAGGAATGTTACGAGGCGCTGGAAGCCATCGACCAAGGGTCGCCGCCGCTGCTGGCCGAAGAGTTGGGAGACATCCTGGTCCAGGTGGCTTTCCACGCAGACATAGCCAGGGAGGCCGGAGACTTTACCCTGGCCGATGTCCTGACCGCCATTAACGGCAAGCTGGTCCGCCGCCATCCTCACGTGTTCGGAAGTACCAGTGTTTCCGACGCCCGCGAGGTAGAGCTCAACTGGGAGCAGTTGAAGGCCGCGGAACGCGCTCAACAGGGGGTTCGCAAGTCGCCCGTTGACGGCATCCCAAATGCACTGCCTGCCCTGAGCTATTCCCAGTTGATGCAGGATAGGGTTTCTCGGTCAGGTTTTGAGTGGGAAGATGTTTCCGGAGTCCTGGATAAGGTCATTGAAGAGATAGAGGAGTTCCGGCATGCCTCTACGGACTCGCAAAAGACGCACGAACTGGGCGATCTCCTGATGGTGATGGTGAATCTGTGCCGCTGGATGGACGTGCAGGCTGAGGATGCCCTGCGGCAGGCTAACAGTCGCTTCCGCCGCCGGTACCTGCAGATGGAGGAACTGGCAGAGCAGCGACGCCTGGATTTCGAGCAACTGCCCCTGGACGAGAAGGAAGTCCTGTGGCAAGAAGCCAAGACCATCGTGGGATGATGACTCCCTGGCTGCGGGCCACACCAGCAAGCACCTTTAATGCGGGGCCCTCTTGCCCTCACCGATCAGTCACCCCGGGACCTGGCCAATAACCCGAATGCAGGTACATAAACACCACCAGGTTGAGTACAGTCGCCTCCATTCCCTCGCGGTAAACACCAAATGAACATGCAAGTTAAGCAGTCTATTGAAGAGAAGTTCCTGGTCGAAGCCCAAAGCCTTGCTCCCCACATTGTATCCGCCCGGGAGGAGATGGACCGGGAGCGGCATATCCCAGACAGCCTGGCGAGGCTGGTGAACCAGGCCGGTGTTTACCGGTTGTTCCTGCCGTCCAGCATGGGCGGGCCTCAACTACATCCTGTAACCGCCTATAAGGTCATTGAAGAGGTCTCCAAGGCGGAGGCTTCAGTTGGATGGTGCGGGCTGCTGTCCAACGGGGGAGCCTTGTTTACGGGAAACTTCACGCCCGAGGCTGCCAGGGATATGTTTGGCCTGCCCCCTGACTTCCGTTGCGCGGGTTCGTTCCGACCCCTTGGCGAGTCCCGACCGGTCCCCGGTGGCTACCGGGTCAGCGGCAGGTGGGACTACGCCAGTGGAATAGCCAACGCCAACTGGCTGTTCGTTAACACCCGAGTGGTGGACGACGAGGGACCCCGAATGACCGAGGAAGGGCGTCCGGCCACGGCTATGCTGTTCACCCCTATAGATACGGCGACGGTTCACGACACATGGCAGGTAGTCGGGCTTTGCGGCACAGGAAGCAACGACTTCGTGCTGGAGGACGTTTTTGTCCCGGCAGAGCGTTCCTTCCGACTGTACGACTCTCCCCTGGAGCCGGGGTTCCTGTATCACCCCAGAACAATGCTGATTGCCATCTGGGTGCTGGTTTCCGCGGTGGCGCTGGGCGCGGCCCGTGGGGCCATGGACGCTTTCAAGGATATGGCTTCGGGCTCTGGAACCACGATATCTACTACTCTGCTCCGGGACCGGCCCCACGTTCAGGCCAGAGTAGGCGAAGCGGAGGCAATCATCAGCGGCTCGCGCGCGTACCTGCTGGATGCAGTGGCCAGAGCCTGGGACTCCTTTTCGGACGACATGCCCACGCCCAGCCCGGAACTTGCACAGGCACGGCTGGCCATCACCCACTCGATTCACCAGGCAGCCCGGGCTGTGGACATCCTGTTCCACGCCGCCGGAACGAACGCTATCCACCGGAGCAACGGCCTGGAGCGGCGGTGGAGGGACGTGCACGTGGTGGTGCAGCACGGCGCTGGCCTGCTTTCCAACTACGAATTTGGCGGACAGGCCATGATGGGTTTGCGCCCCAACGACGCAGGCTGGTAGCGATTCCTGGGCGACAACAACAATCCAGGCTGTAACTAATCCTCGGGTGTGCCCAGCAAGGCAGAAGGTTCCAGGTAGTAGAGGCCCCCGTTCAACAGTCGCTGCAGGTCAACTCCCCAGAAGCCTGCGCCTATTGCCTGATTTGCGGGGCGGCCAGTCAGCTTTTCGGACAGGGTGCGGCGGGGACGCAACCACTTGGGGCGCACCTTACCCGCTTCAATGCCGGCCAGCTGGCCAGCCAACTGCAGAGACTGATCAAAATCAATCAGGTCGTCCACAAGACCCAATTCCTTGCCCCGCCGAGCGGTAAAGAGTTCTCCCGTGGCCAGTTCCCGGGCCTGTTCATCCGCCAGGGAACGCCCGTCCTTCACCACGGAGAGGAAATTCTCGTACACTTCACCAATCAGTTCCTGAAGCTTCTCCGACTCCTCCTCGGTTGGGCCCCGCCAGAAGCCACCCATGTCCTTTAGCCGACCACCCTTGACTACGGAAAATTCTATTCCAGCCCTGGCCATCAGTTGTTCCAGTATGGGGCGCGCATAAATCACGCCAATGGAACCCACCAGGGATGTGGGCAGGGCGGTTACCCGGTTGGCGGCGCAGGCAAGATAGTACCCACCGGAGGCGCCGAGGTTCCGAATGTGCGCCACCACCGGCTTCTGGGCGGCCACCTTCTTCAGGCCGTAGTACATCAACTCGGACCCGGCGGCGGACCCTCCTGGAGATTGAATGTCGAGTAGCAAGGCGCGGTATCGCTTGCTGGTTGCGACCTCTGAAAACAGCCTGTCATAGACCGATTCGCGCACTCGACCGCCGATGGTACCGTAAACCTCAACTACGGCGACGCCTCTGCTTCGCCCGAGTTTTGGAAGGAGGGGCATCTCTTTAATCACCTCTACGAATCGGTTGCACAATCACAATGGTAGCACAGCACTTGCGTACTTTCTTGAGGTCAACCTGCAACCAAACTTGATATTCCTTTCGCGTCCGCCCTCACCCGAACTGCAGGGCTAACGCACGGGCGAGCCGAAGGCAGCAACAAAAAGGGGGTTTTTCGTTACCTGGGCTCATTTGACCTTATTCCCCGCTCGGATTTTGCCATGTGGCCGTCATTGGCAGAAATCTGGGAATCGACTAGCGAAAAGTTTGTTCTTGCCAGGCGCTGCAGTGAGCCGGCATATTGGCCTCTTCTGGACGAAGAGAACCTGGCTCTCTTAACTCCCCGAGGGATGTGAGATGGTGGCGGGCTGTCTTGCCGAGGGGCGCCAGTATATCGGCATCCGGCGGCTGGGGCATTCAGGTAATGGCGGTTATGGTCAATGGGCCAACTCAAGGTGAAATGGCATTTGGGCCAACGTATTCCTGGGCCGGCCACCCAGTCGCCAGGCGCGATGGGATGGAAACGGCAGGATGTCGCCTGGCAAGGAGAATGGTTGTGCTATAGTGGGTCTAACTGAACGCAAGGGAGGGTTCACGATGGAAATTCCTCCTATGCCACCAATCCCACCCGACCAGAGATACTGGCAGGCAGAGTCGGAATACCGTCGGGAGCAAATCCAGCGAGGAGGGCTAGCCTCCGACCTGTTGGCTTCGCTGGAGGTGCTAGCCCGGTTTCTCTTCAAAATTGCCAGCTTCCCGCTGCGGACGGTGGCGAAAGCATGGCGCAGGCACTCGCAGAAGAACGCTACACGCTAGAGTGGCCGTTGCCAGGCTTCAGGCCGGCTTTGCTGACACCCGCAGCCCTGAAGAGAATGCCCGGCCCGACACGCACACAGTGCAGGGCGACTATTCTCCCTGAAGATCAGAAATTCGCGGACCCACTTCTTCCATGAGCAGTTGCAGGCATTCGTGCTCCCAGTCCGGATCATCCGGGTCCTGGGTGATGGCTAGCAGATGACCGAAACCTCCCGTCCGCTCGTAAAGGTCGCGAATACGGTCGGCGCACTCCTGGGGATCGCCAACAATCCAGATGTTCTCCATCATGTAGTCCACGTCCACCGCTTCGTCAGCCATTTCCGGATCAATCTTGGTGGAATTCAGCAGCCCGGAGCCCTGGCGGTTGGGCAACTGGTGCTGGACATAGTTGCGACCCAGAACGGCGCGGGCGCGTTCCCTTGCCAGCTCGGGAGTCCGGGCAACAAATACGTCCCGGCCTATCCGCCAGTCCCGGCGGCTACAGTCCTTGCCGGCCTCCTCGGCGCCCTCTTCCACCACAGTCCAGTGGTCGCGCAGGTGCTGAGGAGCAAGGTTGGAGCTGCTCATGGGAATCCAGCCCCGCTCGCCGGCCACGCGAATGGAACCCGAAGCCAGAGAGGTAGCCGCGACGCCGATGGGTGGGTGCGGCTGCTGGTAGGGCTTCATGTGCAACCCTCGTTCCATGACCGGATCCAGCTCGGGGGCGTCAACCTGGAAAAACTTGCCGTTGTAGGTGAACTTGCCGTCGGATTCCCAGATCTTGAGTATTACATCCAAAGCTTCTGCGGAACGCTCCCTGACGTCGATGCCGGTATCTGCTCCCACACCAAAGAGCGTCAGGTCGGTGGGTATGGCCCGGTGGCCGATACCCCAATAGATTCGGCCCCGGGACAGGTGGTCAAGCATGGCTATGCGATGGGCTACCTCCACCGGATTGTGAATAGCCAGCAGGGTGACGCCGGTGGCCAGCCGAATCTGGTTGGTCATTGCCAGGGCCTTGGCAATCAGGAGGTCGGGGCAAGGCGCGTTTTCCCACCGCTCGGTGATATGTTCGCCGATCCAGGCCTCGTGGTAGCCCAGCCGGTCCGCCTCAACAATAAGGGCCAGATCCCGATCATAGGAGTCGGCATAGGTCCGGTGGGGTGGATGCAGAGGCATCATAAAGAGTCCAAATTCCATAGCTGCTACTCCCTGATTGGCGTAAATTTCGGGGGCTGCTTAACTGGCTTGCTTTCGCCACTATTTTAGTTTGGGCCAAGAGAAAGGGGCAATACGCCCCGTCAGCGGCGGTGGAGTCGGGGCATGGTTACCTATGACGCCCGAGCCACCGACGCCGACTGCGAGGCTCACACGCGATCAGCCGGCTCTTTCGGCAAACTCGGTACGGGCTGCCTGCACCAGGGCCGGGTCGCGCAGCAAGTCACTGGCCGTCAGGCTCAGGGTCTTGGCCACAGTCAGCGCGTTGGACAGGGCCAGGTCGGTGGCGGCAGTAACGCACATGTCACGGGTATGGGATGCCACCGGTTCTTCACTGACTGCATATCTCAGTTCGAAGGCCGGCATGAACTGGCTGACGTTGCCAAAGTCGGTTGACGCCCCGCTGCCCGGACGGCCAGGAAGGGGATCATCCAGCCTGAAGCCAAGAGCGCGAGCGTTGGCGGCAACGGCCTGGGCCAGCACAACATTGGGCTGGACATTCTCGTAGAAGGGATAGAACTCTTCGACTTCCAGGCGAGCGCCGGTCATGGCCGCTGCGCCCTCAGCCACCTTCAGCGCCTTGCCGACCACCTCGTCGGCCAGATAGCGGCGGTCCCGACATCGCAGCATGAAATTGGCGGCGGCAAATTCCGGCACTACATTGGGGGCCATGCCGCCATCCGTTATAACGCCGTGGATGCGCACGTCATCCCGAAGGTGCTGGCGCAGGGCGTCTATACCGGTAAAGAGGTGAATTACGGCATTCAACGCGTTGATGCCAGCCTCCGGCGCGGCTGCGGCGTGGGCGGCCCGGCCATGGTACATATAACGGTATCCCACCATGGCCAGACTCCAGCTTTCCCCCTTGGGGGCGGCAGCGGGAATAATCGTCCGGTTGGAAAAGGGGTGGGAAGACAGGGTAGCGTCAACCCCGTCAAATACACCCGCTTCCATAAGCCGAATCTTGCCGCCACCTCCTTCCTCAGCAGGGGTTCCAATGATCATTACCCGACCCGGAAGTGCCTGTGCGCCTGCCTTCAATCCAAGGGCAGCCCCCATGGCAGCCATGGCGATCAAATTATGGCCGCAGCCATGCCCAATCTCCGGAAGCGCGTCATACTCGGCCAGGACAGCTACTGTTGGACCATCACCGCCTTCACCCTGGATGGTGGACCGGAAGGCAGTTTCGACGCCGCCAATGCCTCGTTCCACGGGCAGGCCGTTGCTTTCCAGGAAGTCGGCAAGCGCCCTGGAAGAATAATGCTCCTGGTAGTTAAGCTCCGGGTGGGCGTGGATATCAAGCGAGAGGTCGAAGAGCGCTCGCCTTGAATCCCCTATAGCAGAATTGGAACGGCCAGCCAGTTCTTCCTTAGGAGCAGAGGGTTGATTGGTCATTGGCTTTACTCACCTCTTCCGATCGTTTAAGTGGGCGCGTGCACAACGTAGCGGGATTGGCAAACGGCCGGTGGCAGGAGGGTCGCCATGAGCTTACCAGGCAGGTCTCCACCAGACCGCATAGCCATTTCAAGAGAACCTGCCCACAGTGTACGCCCAATTGAGTCTGCAAACCACATTTAAAAGGCGGGGGCGGCCTGGCGTCCGGGTTTCGAAGGCGAGGGTCCCTTCCAATGGAACTGCCGGGAATGACTTCCCTGGCGGGCCAGGTTAGATATAACCATCCCTTGGAGGCGGCGTACAGGCTCAGGTCTTGACTTGGGAGTGAAACCGTTTCAAGCTAGGGTCATCATCATGCAAGGAGTAAGTGTATGTACACCACTGACATGTACGAAGGGATGATTGCGGAGACCACGTCGGTACAGGGCCATAACGGCGATTCAATCGGGGCCTACATTGCCAAGCCCCTGGGCGCCGGTCCATTTCCCGGGATGGTGCTGATTCACCACGCCCCGGGTTGGGACGAGTGGTACCGGGAGACGGCCCGCCGCTTCGCGCACCACGGATACCTGACTATCTCGCCCAACCTGTATCACCGGAACGGCCACGGAGACCCATCCGAAGTCGGAGCCAGGGTTCGTGAGTCGGGGGGCATACCCGATGAACAGGCGCTGGGAGACATCGAGGGCGCATTGCGCTTCCTGCGGACGCTTCCCAATCTCAGCGGCAAGGTGGGTGTTTTTGGCACCTGCTCCGGTGGCAGGTTGACCTTCCTTTCCGGTTGCCGGATAGATGGCTTCGACGCCGCGGTGGAGTGCTGGGGAGGTCGTGTGGTGGCCTCCGGAGACGACTTGACAGCCAATCAGCCGGTAGCCCCAATAGATTACACTGCCGACCTGTCCTGCCCCCTGCTGGGGTTGTTCGGCAATGAGGACGCGGCGCCAACTCCGGAACAGGTAGATCAGCATGAAGCGGAGTTAAAGAGGCTCGGCAAGTCGTACGAGTTTCACCGGTATGATGGCGCCGGCCACGGTTTCTTTTATTACGACCGCCCCATGTACCGCCAGGAGCAGGCAGTGGATGGCTGGGGCAAGGTCTGGGCATTCCTGGAAAATAACCTGTCCTAGGCCACACTCGCCATATCTGTTTCAATGCAGCAGCCCCCTTCGACACTTGCGCGGAAGGGGCTTCCTGTTGCAGCGCCGGCTAATTGTTTGACCCCGTTCACAGGGCAGGGCTATATTGGAACCACTTCCAACGATGGAGGCCAGTCATGACCAGCCCCGCCGACCTCAAAATGACCATTGGAGAACTGCTGGCGCGCCAGGCCGGACAGTTTGGCGACCGAGACGCACTGGTCCACGTGGACTGGAACATCAGATACACCTGGAGCGAGTTCAAGGATGAGTGCGACCGGATAGCTAGGGGCCTGATGGCGCTGGGCATCAACAAGGGTGATCACGTGGCCCTGTGGGCGACCAACTATCCCGAGTGGGTGGTTGCCCAGTTCGCTGCCGCGCAGATTGGCGCGGTTCTGGTTACCGTCAACCCGGCCTACCGAACCCACGAGCTTGAATATTTGCTGCGGCAGTCCGACGCTGCGGCGTTGATGCTCATCGGCAACTTTCGCACGTCGGACTATGTTGGAATGCTGGGAGAGGTGGTCCCGGAACTAGCAGCTTCAACGCCCGGACAACTCCAGTGTGGCGAACTGCCCAACCTCCGAAACGTCATATTCATACAGCCTCACGACGGGTCCCCGGTAGATGCGCCGCCGGGCATGATCGGCTGGTCAAGCCTGCGGGATCTGGGCGAGGAGGTCCCATCAGAGGCGCTGGTCCAACGCGAATCGGAATGTCACCCGGACGACGTGATCTGCATCATGTACACATCAGGGACCACTGGCAACCCTAAGGGAGTCATGCTAACTCACCACAACCTCGTGGCCAACGCGGCCTATACCAGGGATGGCCTCCGATTTACAGAAGAAGACCGGCTCTGCATTCCGGTCCCTTTTTACCATTGCTTTGGCTCGGTCCTCGGTACCCTGTGCTGCGCCACCGCCGCCGCCGCTATGATAGTCCCCTCCGAGTACTTCGAGCCGGAGAAGGCGCTGGTGGCAGTGGCACGAGAGAGGTGCACCGCCATTCACGGCGTTCCCACGATGTTCATAGCTGAACTGGAACACACGGAATTTGACCGGTTCGACCTCAGTTCCCTGCGCACCGGCATAATGGCGGGATCCCCCTGTCCCATTGAGGTTATGCGCCAGGTAATTGACCGGATGGGCTGCAGGGAAATGACGGTGGGCTACGGGCTCACCGAGGCTGCTCCCATCATTACCCTGACTCGAGCCGATGATGGCATTGAACGGCGGGTTTCCACCGTGGGCACGGCCATACCGTACGTCGAAGTGAAGATTGTGGACCCTGAAACCGGCGAGGAGGCACCGGTCGGCGAGCAGGGCGAGTTGTGCTCACGCAGCTTTATGAATATGAAGGGCTACTACAAGATGCCGGAAGCCACGGAAGCTGCCATTGATTCCGATGCCTGGCTCCATACCGGCGACCTGGCCACGGTGGACGCCGAAGGCTACTACAAGATTACGGGCCGTTCCAAGGACATGATAATCCGCGGCGGCGAGAACGTTTACCCCCGCGAGATCGAAGAGTTCCTTTACACCAACCCCAAAATTGCGGACGTTCAGATCATTGGCGTGCCAGACCAGCGATTCGGGGAAGAAATCATGGCCTGGGTCATGTTGAGAGCCGGACAAGATGCCACCGAAGATGAGATCCGGGATTTCTGCCGGGGGAGAATCGCCCACTATAAGGTACCTAGATATGTCAAATTTGTCAGCGGGTTTCCCATGACGGTGACCGGGAAAATCCAGAAGTACGTTATGCGGGACGTCTCAATCCAGGAGCTGAAGCTGGAAGGAGCCGCAGAAATAGAGACCGCCTGATGGAAGGCCGGCAAGCTTGGTATCTTCCAGCCCGCCTGCCAGAAGAAGCAGAAATTCCAAACCTAAGGAGGGCAACCCATGCCAGATAAGATTCGCCTGGGCTTCGTGGGGGCTAACGTAAACTCGACCTGGGCCTCCCAGTCCCATTTTCCAGCCCTGCTGGCCAGTCCAGACGTGGAATTTACCGCGGTCTGCACAACCAGACCCGAAAGCGCGGAAGAAGCGCGCCAGGCTTTTGGTGCAAAGCTGGCGTTCCACGACTTCCGGGAAATGGCAGCGTCGCCGGATATCGATGCCGTCGCCGTTGTTGTGCGGGTTCCCGCCCACTATGAACCAACCAGGGCGTCCATCGAGGCCGGCAAGCACGTCTATACCGAGTGGCCGCTGGGCAAGAACACGGCTGAGGCCGTGGAACTGGCGAATCTGGCACGGGAGAGAGGCGTGCAAACCGCGGTGGGACTGCAGTCAAGGGTGAGTCCGGCCCTGATGTTTATCAAGGAACTGATAGAACAGGACTACGTAGGCGAAGTCCTGTCGTGCAGTCTGACCACCATGCGCGACGGCACACTGGCCAGGCCGTCCAGCAGGACCTGGCAGCGGGACGCCACCCTTGGGGCGAATACGCTGACCATCGCGAACGGCCACGTGATTGACGCGCTGCGCTTCGTGGCCGGCGACTTTGCCCGCGTCTCCTGCATGGTAAGCACCCAGGCGCCGCAATGGTATGAGACCGATACGAAACAGTTTGTCGAAGTCACGTCGCCGGACAATGTCCGAGTCAGCGGGCAGCTGAAGAGCGGCGCAGCGGCGTCGGTACACGTTGGCGCGGCGCCCTGGGCCGGCAGCGGGTACCGAATGGAGATTTACGGCAGGGAAGGGACCCTGGTGGCTACGGGCGCCGTATCATCGCAGCGCGGGGAGATGCTGCGAGTGCAGGGGGCGCAGAGGAGCCACAATCTGCAAGACCTGGAGATACCGGAGCGCTTTCGCTTTGTTCCCGCCGACTTTCCTCCGGGAGACCCCTATAACGTGGGACAGATGTACAGCCTGTTTGCCGAAGCGGTGCGGACCGGAAACAACCGCCTGCCAACCTTCGATGACGCGGTAGAGCTGCACCGCTTTATCGATACTATCCAGGAGGCATCGGACACTGGCAGGGAACTGATGACAGGCTGAACCCGGTACGCTGGCAAGAGATTCGATCAAAATCAACCCAGGGGCGCAGCGTATAGCGCCCCTGGGTTTTGGCATCCAATCAGAAAGTGGCGGGCCCTCTCCATTACTGCCAGGAAGGGGACAAATCCGCCATGCCCCGACCTGTTTACGTCCTAGCTGCTACGGGCTCGTGGGCCTTCAGGAAGCGCCGGGCATGTGCGACCGTCTGGTCGATATGCTCCTGGGTGTCCTTCCAGGGATAGATTGTGACTTCCGAGTTGGGAGCCAGGCCGGCCACTTCCATCGCCACTTCATACGGGTGGGCGGGCACGTCGTCGGGCGCAATAAGCAACGGAGTCTGCAGGGACCGGACGAATTCTCTGGTAACGGTGAAGACGAAGTCCCCACGGTTGGTGTACATGCTGGTCAGGAAGTCGTGCACCATTTCCATGGTGACCTCCGGCCGCTTTTCGCAAAGAGGCGGCCCCCATCCAGTGATGTTGTTCTGGTAGAACAGGTCGGGGATTTCCGGCCTGAATCCGCTGGGCTGCATCATTGCCGCCGCTACTATGCGATCCGAAGCCCGACTCAGCAGGTTGTGGATCATTGGTCCGGCGATGCAGAACCCAATCACCAGGAACTTATCTATCCCGAGGTGGTCCATCAGGCCAAGCTGGTCGTCGGAGTAGGAATCCCAGGGACGGTCTATCTCCAGGGGGCCACTGGACTGGCCGCCGTTGGCATTGCGCAAGTCGGCGGCTATGCATCGGAAGTCGCCCTTGTAAGTCTCCAGAGGATTGAATGGGTGGGAAGTCCTGAGTCCCTCGATGGTGGAGTTGAGCCCACCACCAGGGATTACCATCAGTGGAAACCCGGCCCCCGCCTCTTCGTAGTAGATTCGGGTATCGCCTCTTTCGTAGAAGGGCATGGCAATTTCCCTCCGTTTGGGGATATGACTGGAGTGTATGGTGGCAGGCCTGGCGATGGGTTCTGCAGGTGCGGCGGCACCAGATTCCGGTACGGCCACCTTCCACTGCCTGCCCGGGCTTGAATCTAACCCAACCAGGCTTCAGGGTCAAGCTGGAGGGGAACAGTAGGCAGATGGCGGAGAGAGAGGGATTCGAACCCTCGAGAGGCGTAAGCCCCTACACGATTTCCAGTCGTGCCCGTTCGTCCACTCCGGCACCTCTCCGCAAAGTGGGTTCGGTCATTATACCCAGCGTGCCCCATAGTGTCCACCAGACCTAGCCTTGCGGCAGCATGCCGCTTTGGGTCGTATTGCCTTGGGCCAGGGCAGACACACAGGTCTGCCCCTACCTTTATGGCCTCCGGAGAGCTGAGACCGGAACACTGCCTGCCCTTGCCTGCTTCCGGTAGTTGGGCGACAATGGGGGCATTCCTGCCAGGCTGACGTCCGGCAGGTCCCTTTGGACCCAGACCTTGGAGTCCAGAAGACCATCAGCAGCAGACCATCAGGAGGTAGGCCATGACGACTTTCGTTTACGTAGCTGCCCAGGATGATGACCGGGTATCCATCTTCACCATGGACGAAGGCAGCGGGGCGCTTTCGCTGCAGTCGGAGGCAGCCATAGCGGGCGGGCCGTCGCTGCTGGCACTGAGCCAGGACCAGTCAACGCTGTACATCGGGCACCGGACCTCCGCCCAGATCAGCAGCCACCGAGTTGACCCGGCGACGGGAGGCTTCTCCCAGACGGGGATAGTGGAGACCCAGGACTCGCCGACCTACATCGTCCAGGACAGGACGGGAAAGCACCTGCTGTGCTCCTTCTACCAGGGTGCGCGGGTCGCAGTGTTTCCGCTGGGCGGAGACGGGAGCGTTGGAGGGGAGGCCACCTCGTCCCTGGCAACCGACGACGGGGCTCACTCCATAATGACCGACCGGTCCAACCGGTTTGCCTACGTCCCCCACATCGCATACCAGCAGGACAACGTGCTGGAGCCGCCGAAGAACATCCCGGGTCCCAACGTCATATACCAACTGCGGTTTGACGAGGCGGCGGGGACGCTGTCGGGCAACGACCCGCTGACCCTGGAGATGGACCCGCTGGTGGGGCCACGCCACCTGATCATGCATCCCAGCCTGGACATCGTGTACTTCTCCAACGAGCAGGGGTGCAGCGTATCGTCCTATAGCATTGACCAGGGGTCGGGGACGTTGAGCCACCTGCAGACGGTTTCGACCCTGCCGGAAGGAGTATCGGTCCGCAACACCTGCTCCCAGATCCAGTTCTCGCCCGATGCCAGCCTGCTGTTCGTGCCCAACCGGGGCCACAACAGCATCGCGGCGTTCGGGGTGAACGGGGCGGGGATGCTGACGCCGGCGGCGCACGTGGAGACGGAAGCCGTACCCAGCGCCTTCAGCCTGGACCCGTCGGGGCGGTACGTGTTCGCGGCGGGTTCGGCGACCAACCGGCTGGCGGCGTACAGCATAGACGGGCAGTCGGGAGCAATGACGGCGCTGGCCACCTACGAGGTGGGAGCCAGGCCGATGTCGGTGCTGACGGTGACGGTTTAGCCCTCACCCCCGGCCCCTCTCCCTGAGGGAGAGGGGAGATCAACGGACAGCGGCGTACCAAACGTAGGGGCGCATTGCGATGCGCCCCTGCGACCATATCCCCTGAAGCTTCCGGTTATACCCTAGTACTCAGTCAAGGCTGTAATGATAGGAAACGACCCGTTCGCTTTGAGCTTGTCGAAAGGCCATCCGCTGGTGGTTCGACAAGCTCACTAGGAACGGAATTTCGTACAACCCGTTTATTTCTGGCTTGACTCAGTACTAGTTGTCCAACTACTTTGAAATGCTGGATGGCATTGTCTATCGCCATTCCTGTGAGAACCTGATCTTACAAGTTGCTCCGAGGTTCCCGCCTGCGCGGGAACGACGGTTTAGCCCCGACCCATCAATACAATCTGGTTGATCTACTAGTCGTCCAACTACTTTGAAATGCTGGATGGCACTTGTCTATCGCCATTCCTGTGAGAACCTGATCTTACAAGTTGCTCCGAGGTTCCC
>JAPPJA010000265.1 GCA_028874675.1 Chloroflexota bacterium | reverse complement strand
CCGGTCGAACTGACGGAGGGAGCTGCCTACCAGTCCTTCCTGTCGCCGGGAGACATTGAGTCTCCCATTCCGACCTGGGGCACCATCCTCACTTCGATGTTTATCCACGGGGGGTTATTGCACCTGGCAGGCAATATGATGTTCCTGTGGGTGTTTGGCAGCAACATCGAAGCCAGGCTCGGGCACCTCAAGTACGTGGCCTTCTACGTGGTTACGGGAGTAGCGGCGACTCTGTGCCACTGGGTGGTGGAGCCGACTTCAGCCATACCCCTGGTCGGAGCCAGTGGCGCCATAGCCGGGGTAATGGGAGCTTACCTGCTGCTGTACCCCAGGAACCGGATTAACTCCCTCATAATTTTCTATTTCATAACCGTAATACGGATCTCGGCATTGTGGCTCCTGGGTTTCTGGTTCGTGTGGCAGCTGGTGCAGGCGCTGCTTTCAATTGGCATATCCGCTCAAGTCAGCGTGGCCTTCTGGGCCCACGTGGGCGGATTTGTGGCTGGTGCCGTTATCATTGCCTTGTACCGGCTGTTCTCCGGTCAGCCTCCCCTGCCCACTCGGGGCCCGGACCCGCCATCCCGTCCCACCAGGTACTGGCGAAGAAGGCCGCTGGACTAGGCACTCCACTCCATCCGAGGCAGTCCGGTTTCTGTGTTAGAATTTCTGCTACCTGGCCAGGGCAAACGCGCCTTAACTGGCTGCACTCTGAACCCTTTGGCCTGGCACAGGGCGACATGACCACTGGCTAAAGCACCAGCCTCTTTTTGAGGCGCGATTGCCGTGTGCTACCTGGCGGCAGCCCTTGATATTTGTCGCCATATTCTGGATACTTGTCTAAACTCCAAAAATCGTAGGTGGAGGCACAGATGCTCGACTACAAACCCAACATTGTCCTGTCCAATGACGACCAGGAATACAAGGTTATCGGGACCAGGCCGGTGCGGCCCGACGGGGCTGACAAGGTGACTGGAAAAGCCAGCTACAGCGCTGACATTAATCTGCCCGGCATGCTCTTTGGCAAGATGCTGCGCAGTCCTCACGCCCACGCGGTCATCAAGTCCATTGATACCAGCAAGGCCGAAGCTCTCCCGGGCGTTCGGGCGGTGGTGACCTCGGCCGATATCCTGAAGCCTTCGGGCCGCGCCTCCGAACTGGCTGAGGGAGCTATGGTCAACTACAAGTTCCTCAGCAACAATGTGCTGGCCGACGGCAAGGCCCTTTACAAGGGGCACGCCATCGCCGCCGTGGCCGCCGCCAGTCCCCACGTGGCTGAAGAGGCTCTCAAGCTGATCGAGGTGGACTACGAAGTCCTCACACCGGTGATGGACGCCAAGGAGGCGATGAAGGAAGATGCGCCCCTGGTCCACGAGCGGCTGGCCGGACTGACCACCGCGGCCATCCGGGCCGGTGGCGTGCTGGACGATGATGACCCGACAAAGGGCACCAACATCGCCAACCACTTTGAATTCAAGCTGGGAGACCCGGATGAAGGGTTCGCCCAGGCTGACGTGATCGTTGAGAAGGAAGTCTCCACAGTCGCGGTACACCAGGGCTACATTGAGCCCCACAGCGGTACTGCCCAGTGGCACGAGGACGGGAGCCTGACGGTCTGGTCCAGCAGCCAGGGTCAGTTCACGGTCCGCGACTATACCGCCCGCCTGGTGGGGATTCCCGTATCCAAGGTGCGGGCCATTCCCATGGAAATCGGGGGCGGGTTCGGCGCCAAGCTGACCATGTACATGGAACCGGTGGCCGCGCTCCTGGCCCGCAAGGCCGGCGCCCCGGTGAAGATGTCCATGTCCCGCACGGAAGTGTTCGAGGCGTCAGGTCCCACCTCCGGCACCTACATTTCCGTGAAGCTTGGGGCTACGAAGGAAGGGAAAATTACGGCCGCCACTTCGACCCTTATCTTCGAGGCCGGCGCTTTCCCTGGCTCGCCCGTTCCCGGCGGGGCCCAGTGCATGATGTCCGCCTACGACATTCCCAACGCCTATATAGAAGGCTACGACGTGGTGGTCAACCGCCCCAAGACGTCCGCCTACCGCGCGCCCGGTTCGCCCGCAGCCGCATTCGCCATGGAAACGGCCATTGACGAGGTCTGCGAGAAGATCGGGATGGACCCGATCGAATTCCGGCTGCTGAACAGTTCCAAGGAAGGCACCCGGCGGGTAACCGGCCCCCTGATGCCCAGGGTTGGCTTTATCGAGACGCTGGAAGCGGCCAAGGCCCACCCCCACTACTCCGAACCCCTGGAAGGTCCCTACCGTGGCCGTGGCGTTGCCAGCGGCTTCTGGGGCAATAATACCGGCCCCTCCAGCGCGGTGGCGCTGGTGCACCCCGATGGGAAGATCAGCCTGACCGAGGGTTCACCGGACATTGGCGGCACCCGCGCTTCGGTATCGCAGCAGATGGCCGAGGTCCTGGGCATTCCCGTCGAGGACATCAACCCCACCGTTGGCGATACTGATTCCATCGGCTTCACCTCCAATACCGGTGGTAGCGGCGTCACATTCAAGACGGGTTTCGCGGCCTACACTGCGGCCCAGGACATCAAGCAGCAGATGATTGAACGCGCCGCCAAGCTGTGGGAAGTAACGACCGACGACGTCGAGTACGTTGACGGCGCGCTTCAGCACAAGTCGGACCCCGAGCTGCGGCTGACCTTCCAGCAAATGGCAGCGCGCCAGACGCCCACCGGCGGCCCCATCGTGGGAAGCGCGGGCGTGAACCCCCCCGGCGCGGGCCCGGCTATCGGCACCCACATTGTTGACCTGGAAGTGGACCCGGACACCGGCAAGGTCACTATCCTGCGGTACACTGCCCTGCAGGACGCAGGGAAGGCCATCCACCCCAGCTACGTGGAAGGCCAGATTCAGGGCGGCGTGGCCCAGGGCATCGGCTGGGCGTTGAACGAAGAGTACTTTATCAACGACCAGGGACACATGGTCAATTCCAGCTACCTGGACTACCGGATGCCCACCTCCCTGGACTTGCCGATGATTGACACGGTAATTGTCGAGGTGGCCAACCCCAACCATCCCTACGGGGTGCGGGGCGTAGGCGAGGTCTGCATTGTGCCTCCCATGGCGGCCATTTCCAACGCCCTGTACGATGCCATCGGGGTGCGGCTGAACAGCCTGCCGATGAACCCCGGAAGCGTCCTGGAAGCCCTTTGGAGCAAGGACAACGGCGGCGCCTAGCGTCGCCAGCGAGGGAGAACCATGCCGGAAGTGTGGATACCCACAACCATGCAAAGCCTGACCGGCGGACAACACCGCGTCCAGGTTGAGGGCCGCACCGTGCGCCAGGTAATCAACAACCTGGAGCAGGTGTACCCCGGGGTCAAAGCCATCCTCTACGATGAAGAGGAAGACGACCTTCAGGCTGGCGTGGCTGTGATTGTGGACGGCGAGGCCAGCCAGATTGGCCTATTGGAACGGGTGCAGGAAACCAGCGAGGTGCATTTCCTGCCGGCCATAGGTGGTGGGTAAGCCAGTACTATCCGCGCAAGTGTGAAATCTCGAGGCCGGGCATATGCTGCCCGGCCTTTCTGATTCGGGAATATTGAAGGCCGGGAAAAGCCCTGGCCAGTTTGAGGCTGCGAAATGGAATCAATCTCCCGTAACCGTAACACCGAGGCGGCCTGGAATTACCACAACAACACCAGGCACACCTGGCACAGCATTCACACGTCCAACCACTCCCTGGACTGGAACAACCAGCCATCACCCTTCAAGATTTACCCCGGGCTGGAGGGCCGGAGGCTGCCCACCGACCTGGTGTCCAGCGGGGTTCGGGGGCTGGACGCGCTGACAGCCTCGCCCGTTTCCGGAACGGGGCCCGATCTTCGACAGCTTGCGGGAGTCCTCTACTATTCGGCCGGAATTACCAAGCGGGGCATAGTACCGGGGGGGCAGATTTATTTCCGGGCGGCGGCCTGCACGGGCGCCCTTTACCATATTGAGCTGTACCTGGTATGCGGGGACCTGCCAGACCTGGAGGACGGGGTTTACCATTTTGGGCCCCATGATTTCTCCCTGCGCCAACTGCGGAGCGGCGACTTTCGTCGCCTATTGGTGGAGGCTTCAGGCCACGAACCCTCCCTGGCGGAGGCGCCGGCGGTCCTGATTACCAGCTCCGTTTACTGGAGGAATGCCTGGAAGTACCAGAGCCGCGCCTACCGCCATTCCTATTGGGACAGCGGGACCCTGTTGGCCAACACCCTGGCCATTGGGCAGGCCTACAATCTGCCCACCAAGGTCATCACCGCCTTTGCGGATGCCCCGGTCAACGACCTGCTGGGGCTTGATACCGCGAAAGAGGCGGCCCTGCACCTGGTTTCGGTGGGAAGCGGCTCCAATGTTCCTCCCGATTGCCCGGAATTGACGCCCCTGGACCTGGAAGTGGCGCCCTATTCGCCCAGGGAGATTGATTATCCGCAAATCGTGGAGGCGCACAGTTCGGAAGTTCTGGCCAGCCCTGATGAGGCGGTGGAGATTCGCGCCTCAGCCTCCGCCACTGATGACATAATCGGGGGTGATAGCGTTATTCCACTGGAACCGTTGGTCCCCGCGGAGTTCCCGGAGGAGCTGATTGAGCCGCTGATAGTCCGGCGCGGTTCGAGCCGGCGTTTTCGGAGGGACGCCATCACCTTCTCCCAGCTTTCAACCATACTGGAAGCGGGGTTTGTTGACATAAACAGCGATTTTCAGGGTATCCCTGGTGGTGGGATAACCCGGGGATACCTGATTTGCAATAGTGTAATCGGGCTGCAGGCAGGCGCTTATGCCTATAATCCGTCACAACGTGGCCTGGAACAGTTAAAAGCCGGGGAATTCAGGCAGGAAGCCGGATATCTGGGTCTGCAACAGGAACTGCCGGCGGATGCCAGCGTGAACGTCTATTTCCTGGCCGATCTGGCCGCCGTTCTGGACCGTTACGGCAACCGCGGGTACCGGATGGCGCAGACTGAGGCGGCAATTCGGGCCGGCAGGATGTACCTCGCGGCCTATGCCCAGGGGCTGGGAGCCTCCGGCCTGACCTTTTTCGACGATGACGTGGTGGAGTTCTTCTCGCCCCACGCGGCGGGGAAAAGCGTCATGTTCCTGATCGCCCTGGGGAGACCGCGTCCCAGGCGCAGGGCGGCTGGCTGAACCGGCGGGGGCAGGCAAGGTCGAAAGAACGCGGGTGCGGGCGGGCGCCCAATGCCGCGGCTTAAATTCTCGCCGGGTTGATCTTTACCGTCCTCCCGGTGCGGGCGGACTCAATAGCCGCCAGGGTAACCTCCACCACCCGCAGGCCGTCAACGCCGGTAGCTGCCGGCTCCCGGTCTTCTGACACAGCCTGCTGGAAGTCCTCCGTTTGGGCAACGAAATTGGCCAGGTAGTCCTCCGGGTAGGATTCCTTCCGGTTGACCGTATCCGAGATTATCTCGATATCGCCCTTTCGGGCCTCCCAGACTGTTTCCCTGCTGGTAAAGCGGCCGTTGATGCCGTAAATGGCCAGGTCGTTCCTGGTATCCGGAAGCAGTCGGCCGCAGACCAGAGTTCCCAGGGCGCCGCTGCCAAACCGCAGGGACAAAACGGCAATCTGCTCCAGGGGACGAGCCTCGGTCTGGCCGTCGGTAATGGCGGCAACCTCTACAATTTCCTCCCCCATCACAAAACGCAGCAGGTCCATGACGTGGACCCCGGTGCCCATCATGGTGGAGGCTCCGCCCATTGCGTCAGGGTCGTCCCACCACTGGCGCAGACCCTCGCGGGGCGGAAAGACTTCCTGGCCCCGAGCGCCAAAGCCCCACTGGCCCTGGGCCAGGGTAATCCGGCCCAGCGAGCCGTCACGGACCAGGTCGCGAGCCAGAATGTGGCCCGGATTGTGGCGCAGCTCGAAACCCACGCCCAGCTTGACACCCCGGTCGCGGCAAGCCCGTACCATATCCAATGCGTCCCGCAAGGTAGTGGTCATCGGTTTCTCACTGAGGACGTGCTTCCCCGCCCGGGCAGCCTGGACCGCCTGTCCGGCGTGCAGGGAGTTGGGCGACGATATGAAGACGCCATCCACCCTGCTGTCATTGAGGAGACTGTCCAGGGAGCTGTAGGCGGCGCTGGCGCCGTGCCGCTGGGCAAAGGCTTCGGCGCGGCCCTGGTCGCGGCTGTAAACCGCTACCAGTTCCGCTCCCTCGGCGGCATTGATGGCCGGCGCTATCTTGTTTTCAGGATGCAAACCGGTGCTGATTATTCCCCAACCAAAGGCCAAGAGGCACCTCCGGACTGTTTGAAAAAGTGAATGGGGCAAAGATAGGCAAAGGTTGCCGGAGTGTCAAATCCGGCATGGCCGCGCGCGGGACATTCTAGATTATTCCGGATATCGGAAATGCTGTACTGTATGCGCCTGCCTAATAGTAGCAATGCCGGTTTATTCGCCTTGACAATGAGCGGCTTGGGGCTTAAATTATCGCTTAGCTGCCCCAATTGTGGGGAGTCATTAACAAGCGAGAGTATTTTCGGGGCGCCGTTCAGGCAAAATAGGGAAGGCGGTGAAATTCCGCAGCGGTTGCGCCACTGTAAACGGGAAGCCCCCGGCAATCTGCCACTGTTGACTGGTATCCTTTGTACTTTGAGTAAGGGTCCAGGCAGCGGGAAGGCGCCGGCGGAGCGGAGATCCGTAAGCCAGGAGACCTGCCCCGAAAATTAGGGACCATCACTCTGCGCCAAACGGAGTCGGTTCTCGGGTGCGGCCGGAATATCGCCGGCCGACGCAGGAGCATTCAGAAAGCCGTCTCCCCGGGCCACAGGGTCCGGGGTTTTGTATTTTTGGATACATTTCGATCCTATTGGCGCGAGGAACCCCAGGAATGAGTACTGACAACAAGGGAATATCAATGACCGTGGTGGCCGTTGGGCCGGGTGACCCGCGAATGCTTACGCTGAGGGGTCGCCAGTCCCTGGAATCGGCGGACCTGGTCGTAGGGTTCAAGACGGTCCTGGATGTGGTGCAGGAATGGTGCGGCAACGCAGAGCTGCGGCCCATGAGCTACCGTGACCAGGAGGAAGTGCTGGAATACACCGCCGGACAGGCCGCCGAAGGCAAGGCCTGCGTGGTCTGCTGCTGGGGCGACCTGAACGTCTCCGCGGCGGAGTTGCTGGCCAGGGTTTACCGTAGGGCGGAGAGCGTGGAACTGATCCCGGGGGTCAGTTCGATTCAGATGGCCTGCGCCCGTTCGGGGATAGCGATGGAAGAGTCGCTTTTCATCACCCTGCACCGGCGGGACGGCTCCGAGTCGGCGTTGTCTGAACTGGAGCACTACCTGGGCGAAGGCAAACGCAACATAATCTTGCTGCCCCGGCCCTTTGACCTTATGCCGCCGCAGATTGCCGCCGACCTGGTTGCCGCCGGCGTTGCGGCGGACAGGCCAGTTACGGTGTACCAGCGCCTGACCCTCGAGGGTGAAAAGGCCTGGACCGGAAGCCTGCAGGACTGCGCCGCCATAACCGAGGAATTCAGCGACTTGTCGATCATGGTTTTCCTGCGATCCGGCAACGGAAACCACTGACGGGACGGTATTGAGTCTTTGACCACCACCACCGAGACCAGCAGCAGGTCAGTCGTCCTGGTAACGACGGCAGACACGGACATCCTGACGGCCGACCGAGCGTTAAACGGGTTGCCCGAAGGTAGTCCACAGGTGCGGGCCTACCACCCCGTGGCCCTGGACACGGACGAGGCGCGCCAGGACCTGATGCGCGCCGTTGAAGGGGCGGGTGTGGTGGTGCTGCGACTGCTGGGCGGCAAGCGGGCCATGCCGGAGACTTTCGATTCCCTGGTGAACCTTTGCCACGAGCGCGGCATTCCCCTGATAGCCTGCCCGGGCCACCAGGAGTGGGATGAAGACCTGGTGACCGCCTGCTCGGTGCCCGTAGCCGAGTTGGAAACGGTGTTTTCCTACCTGATGAGAGGGGGAATCGACAACTTCCGCAACCTGTTCCTTTTCCTCAGCGACACCTACCTGGGCAGCGAATTCGGCCACGAGGCCCCTGAACCCGTTCCCTGGGAAGGAATCTACCACCCGGATGCGGAACCGGAAGAGACCGCCGACGTGGTTGCCTACATTGCCAGCCGATTCAAGGCCGGATGCCCCAGTGTGGGCCTGCTCTTCTACCGCGCTCACTGGATGAGCGGCAACCTCCAGTTTGTGGATGACCTGATCCGCTGCCTGGAATCCAGGAATGTAAACGTGCTTCCCGTCTATTCCTACAGCCTCAAGCACAATCCCGAAGAGGAAGGGCAGCGCAGCCGGACCCTGACCAGTTTCATGGCAGGAAGCGACGGACAACCCAGGGTGGACTGCATCATCAACACTATGGGCCTGGCTATGAGCGACTTGAGCCAGGAGGGACCAACCATCGCCACCGGCTGGTCTGTGGACCTGCTGGACGCGCTGGACATACCCATAATCCAGGGCATCGTGAGCACGGGTTCGCGCCAGGAGTGGGAGGATAGCTCGCTGGGACTGGGGCCCATAGACACGGCGATGAACATCGCCCTGCCCGAGTTTGACGGCCGCATCATCACCGTTCCCATTTCCTTCAAGGAAGAGACGTCAGGAAACAACGGCAACGGCCTGACGGGACCCAGGTTGCAGCGATACGTGGCCGCCCCCGACCGCATGGAGGCCCTGGCGGGCCTGGCCGCCAGGTGGGCAGGTCTCAGGCTGAAGCCCAACAGCGAAAAGCGCATTGCCATCATCATGAGCAATTACCCCACCAAGGATGCCCGCATCGGGAACGCGGTGGGTCTCGATACCCCGGCTTCGGTTATCAACCTGCTGCACGCCTTCAGGGCAGCCGGTTACCGGGTGGAGGACATTCCCGCCGATGGCGACGAACTGGTCCACCGGATCATCGAGCGATGCAGCAATGACCGGGATTCCCTGACGGAGGAGCAGTTACGCCTGGCCGTCGGCCACGTGGACCGGCGTCAATACGAGCAGTGGTTCCAGGGGTTTGCTCCCCAGGTGCAGCAGGAACTCAAGGAGGCATGGGGCGACCCGCCGGGCCAGGTGTACCGGATGGGCGACTCGCTGGCCATCGCGGGCCTTGAACTGGGCAACGTCTTTGTGGGATTGCAGCCGCCCAGGGGGTTCGGCGAAAACCCCATTTCCGTGTACCACAGTCCCGACCTGACCCCCACGCACCACTACATCGCTTACTACCGCTGGATTCGCGAGGTGTTCCAGGCCGACGCCATGGTGCACGTGGGGAAGCACGGCACCCTGGAATGGCTGCCAGGCAAGGGAATAGGCCTGTCGGAGGCTTGCTACCCGGAGGTGGCCCTGCAGGACTTGCCCCTGTTCTATCCCTTCATCATCAACAATCCAGGAGAGGGGACGCAGGCCAAGCGGCGCACCCATGCCACCATAATCGACCACCTGATTCCGCCCATGACGACTGCGGACAGCTACGGCGACATCGCCAAGCTGGAGCAGTTGATGGACGAACACTACCAGTGCCAGACCCTGGACCCGGCCAAGCTGCCCATGCTGGAAGGTCAGATCTGGGAAATGGTCCAGCAGGCGGAGTTGCACCGGGACCTGGGAGTAGAAGCCCAGCCCGACGATTTCGGCGAGTTCATGCTGGAAATCGACGGCTACCTCTGCGAAATCAAGGATGTGCAGATTAAGGACGGGCTCCACACCCTGGGCGAACCGCCCACTGAAGAACAGCTGGTTGGCTTGTTGTCCGCTCTGACCCGGCTGGACATAAGTGGCATACCCAGCTTGCGCCGGGCGTTCGCCGAGGCATTGGGCCTGGACTACACCGAGCTGCTGGATGATCCGGGGCGGGCCGTCAACGGCAACGTACCGGCCGTCCTGCTGGACCTGGACCGGGAAACACCCCTGCGCAGCGCCGGCGACGTGATCGAGCGCCTGGAAATGCTTTGCCGCAGCGCCTACGAGCAGCAGCAGGCTGGCGGCTTTGACCGGGAAGACGTACCTGCAATCGTAAGCAGTCTCCTGGGTCATCAGGATGCCGCCACCGAAATGGTTCTGCGCTATGTTTCTGACTTCATTTACCCGTCGCTGATGCGGACTTCGGATGAGATTGGAAATCTGCTCAGGGGCCTGGACGGGCGGTTTGTCCCACCCGGGCCCAGCGGCGCGCCCACCAGGGGCATGGCCAACGTGTTGCCCACCGGACGCAACTTCTACTCGGTGGACCCCAAGACGCTTCCCTCGCCGGTGGCCTGGGAGGTAGGCAAGGACCTGGGCGATGCGCTGCTGGACAAGTACCTGCAGGAAGAGGGCGGGTACCCGGAAATGGTCGGTGTTGTGGTCTGGGGCACCTCGGCCATGCGCACGCACGGCGACGATATTGCCCAGATAATGTATCTGCTGGGTGTTAGACCCGTTTGGCAGGCGGAGAGCCGTCGCGTTTCGGGCCTGGAGCTGATTCCGCTGGAAGAACTGGGCCGTCCCCGCATAGACGTTACGGTTCGCATAAGCGGCTTCTTCCGCGATGCCTTCCCCAACCTGATTTACCTGCTGGACCAGTCGGTGGAGCTGGTGGCCTCGCTGGATGAGCCGTCGGACCAGAATTATGTGGTCAAGCACTTGAGGGAAGACCTGGAGCGACCCCCTGAAAGCGTTGAGGGCGAAGGCTCCCAGGCCGGCGACAGGTCCGGCTCTCTATACCGGATATTTGGCAGCAAGCCGGGCACTTACGGCGCGGGAATTCTGCCGGTGCTGGATGAGCGCAACTGGGAGTCGGTGCATGACCTGGCAGAGGTTTATACGGCCTGGGGTGGCTACGCTTACACCCAGCGGGACTTTGGCGTCAGCGCCCGTCCCCAGTTCCGGCAGCGGTTCAGCCAGATTGTCGTGGCTGCGAAGAACCAGGACAACCGGGAGCATGACGTCTTCGACAGTGACGACTATATGCAGTACCACGGCGGGATGATTGCCACCGTCCGCGCCCTGACCGGCCGCAATCCCCGGCAGTTCTTTGGAGACAGCTCAGATCCCTCCCGCTCCCGAGTGCGGGACCTTCAGGACGAGGCAAGGCGGGTGTTTCGCAGCCGGGTGGTCAATCCGAAGTGGATGGAATCCATGAAACGCCACGGCTACAAGGGCGCTTTCGAGCTGGCTGCCACCGTGGACTATATGTTTGGCTACGATGCCACCGCCCAGGTTATCGAAGACTGGATGTATGAGGACGTTACGGAAGAATACATCCTCAATGAGGACATGCAGCAGTTTTTCCGGCAAAGCAACCCCTGGGCCATGCGCGGCATAATCGAAAGGCTCCTGGAAGCCATCGAACGAGGCATGTGGGAGAACCCCCCGCCGGAAATCCTGGACAAGCTGCGGGAGCTTTACCTGGACCTCGAGACCGACCTGGAAGCTAGACAAGAGGCGGGCCAGTCCCCATAATGGCTAACTTGGTGGTACGGAGAGCAGACCGGGGAGGCAGATAATGGAAACTCTGTCGGAATTGATCACGGAGCTGACTTCCAATGACAAAATGATGTGGGTCATCGGCGGCGGCGAAGTCGCCAGTGAGAACACGTCCAAGGGCATCAAGGAACCGGACTTCAGCAACGGCTGGTACACCATCGAGGCCGATAACTGGCATTTTCACCTGGCGGAGGCCTCGGTCAACGGCATTCAGTTCGTAGAGGCAGAGAGCCACGGCGGGCTCAAGTCCTTCTACGTCAGGTTTTCCAGGGACTGGGAAGAGACCCTGGTGCGCTGCTACTTTCCCAATCCCTACCTGGATGACGACAACAACCGCGTGGATTACCAGGCCGAGAAATATGACGCCTTCCTGGAAATGAGGGACCGGTACGTCGGACGCGAAGAAGGTGTCGTTTACGTGCAGCGCTGAGCGCAAATGAGCCGAATTCCCCTCGAACCAAATGGGCGGGATGCTTGAAACGGCTGGAGATAGGTAATAGACTTTGAAACCGATGGGCTTGCCCCTGGATTCAAGGGTTAATACGACAATAAATCTGAGGGAGGATGAGATGTTGACAGTTTTGAGAAGCGTGTTTGGCGATAGCGCGTCCCCGGTTTGGGCTCCGTGGCTTCTGCTGGGCGCCGCCGTCCTGTACATGGTCGGCTACGTCGATTCCAGCGTTCACGGCGCTGCCCTGGGCTCGCCGGCAGTGCTGGGCGCCGTTCACGAGTTTTTCCACCATGCCCGCCACGTCGCCCTGATGTGCCACTAGGTCGATAGGTCCGACAGTGCCCCCGATTTCCGGGGGCATTGGCTTTTCCATTTGCTGTTCACGCTGCCCGGAGTGGCCCTGCCATTCAGGAGGAGGGAGCGGTGTGTATGCGCAATTTAACGACACGCAATTCTATTGTGGAGGTTAACCATGCGTAACATACTTCCCCTGGCATTGATAATTGGCGCCCTTGCCGGCCTGTTGGTCGGCGGTTTCATGAATGTGTTCAACGTGCCGGTTATGGAATGGGCCATTGAACTCGAGGGTGCGGCGGCGGCGGCTGAAGCGCCGGTAGGAGGGGAAGAGGAAGAGGCAACGGGCCTTTACGCAACCCTGGAGTCCCTGGGCGCTCAGCGAATTGGGCTGGTACTGGGACTGATGGTACTGGGCGTGGTATATGGGGCCATCTTCACGGGCCTCTTCCATCTGGTTCGGAGGGCGTTCCCCGGTTGGAATATCTGGGCCTGGGCGCTGATTGGCGGCGTCTTGTGCTTCTGGTCTGTGTCCCTGTTCACTCAGCTGAAGTACCCACTCAACCCCCCTGGTATCGGCGAGGACAGTTCGCTATTGTCGCGGCAGGGCTTCCAATTCCTGTTTATCCTTCTTTCCGTAGCTGCTGTGATCGCCGTCTCACTGGTTTTGCGGTTTACACACGAAGCTGGCCGAGAAGGTTCGCAACGACTCCTGGCTTACGCCGGCACTGCCGTGGCTTACGTTGTGGTCGCGGCAATAGTGTTCGTGGCAATTCCGGGCAATCCCGACCCCATACCGGAGTGGATTCCTGATGGCCTCGTAATATTGTTCCGCACATTCTCCATCCTCGGCCACCTGTTGCTTTGGATGACTATTGCCCTGGGCGTGAGCGGTTACATAAGGTACCGGGAACGGGGACTCAGCGTGACGGCCAGCCCGGCTGCAAACCATGAAATGACACCCGCGTCTCGTCAGTAAGCTGCATTTCAGTTTTCCCGGAGGAACGCAGTTGACCCAGCCCAATAGAGAACCGTCCTTTCCCTTTACAGCCATCGTGGGGCAGACGGCCATGAAACGGGCCCTGTTGCTGAATACCGTCAATCCTCGCATTGGCGGTGTTCTCATTCGCGGAAAGAAAGGTACCGCCAAGTCAACTGCCGTCCGCTCCCTGGCCGCCCTGCTGCCCGAGGTGACGGTGCTGCAGGGGTGCCCTTTCAGCTGTACTCCTGAGGCCAGGCAGGGACTTTGCCAGTGGTGCGAGTCGGGCAGCAACGACAATCCCCCGGTAAGTCACCAGGTACGAATCGTGGACCTGCCCGTGGGGGCCAGCGAGGACAGGTTGGTGGGCTCCCTGGACATTGAACAGGCCATCAAGACGGGTTCCAGGAGCTTCGAGCCCGGGCTGATAGCGTCTGCCCACCGGGGCATCCTTTACATCGACGAGGTTAACCTTCTGAACGACCACCTGGTGGACGTACTGCTGGACGCCTCGGCCATGGGCCGGAACTACGTGGAACGCGAAGGCATTTCCGTCAGTCACGCCGCGGAGTTCATCCTGGTGGGCACCATGAATCCTGAAGAGGGAGACCTGCGCCCGCAGCTGCTCGACCGGTTCGGCCTGGCCGTAGAAGTGGACGGAATAATGGAAGCCGCGGAGCGCCGGGAGGTGGTCCGCCGCCGCATGGCCTACGAGTCCGACCCCTTTGACTTTATGGACCGGTGGCAGGAGGAGGAAG
The DNA here is from genome assembly GCA_028874675.1 of Chloroflexota bacterium. Classification (GTDB taxonomy): domain Bacteria; phylum Chloroflexota; class Dehalococcoidia; order Lucifugimonadales; family UBA3495; genus Bin22. Next base: position 590 of record JAPPJA010000265.1, on the reverse strand, counting down.
GCAGGGAACGGGATCGGCTGATTCGCAGCCGGGAACTGCTGGAACAGGTCTCCGTCAGTGATGAAATGCTGGGCCTGATAACCGATATCTGCGCTGAATACCAGGTGGACGGACTGCGCGGCGATATAGTGATGTACAAGACGGCCAGCACCATTGCGGCCTACGACGGGCGCACGGAGGTTGACGTTGAGGATGTGCGGGAGGCGGCGGTACTGGCTCTGCTGCACCGCCAGCGCCGCCAGCCGTTCCAGCAGCCCCACCTGGTAACCGAGCAGCTGGACAACATGCTGGAAGAGTACCAGAACCAGTCCCGCAGCCGGGAACCCCAGGACAACAGCCAGCCATCGTCACAGGACCGCAACGAGGAAGATTCTGACCCCCCGGACTTAGGTGACGAGGGGCAGGACGAGTCACCCGAATCCGGCGCTGGGCCCCAGGACCAGTGGTTCGAAACGGGCGACCCCTACGCCATCCAGTCCATCCTTCTCCCGCCCCCGGACCGGCGGGAACGCCCCTCTTCCGGGCGGCGCGCCACCACCGTCAGCGGTTCCTCGGCTGGCCGCTACGTCCGCGCCCAGGTACCCCAGGGC
>JAPPJA010000567.1 GCA_028874675.1 Chloroflexota bacterium | reverse complement strand
ACCAGGGGCTTACCAACGTCCAGGGCGTCGGCCACCGACAGCTGATAGAAACCAGGGTCGGGGTTCGGATCGCTGGAGATTTCGGCCAGATCGTCAACCTGGTCGAAGGTGGGGGTGTCGCTGCGGGGCGCAGGCGAGCCTATCGCCGGGGTAGCCGGGTTGTCGCCGACCCTCACGGCGGTTGTGGTCTCAACTGTCATGCCAGCCGCATTCGTGGCGGATATCTTTAGTTCCCAAAGCCCAGGATGCTGCCTGGTGGCCTCGCCGGCAACGTCAAATTCCATCTCGGCCACAAAGACTCCCCTTCCACTGCCCTCGGGAGGCCAGGACTGAAAGTGGGCTGCTATTGCCTCTTTCGCCTGGGGGCCGGCGCCTCCCGGCGGTGTGAACATTGGGACCACGGTGGCGACATCAGCGTTTACCGGGACGTTGTTGCGGTCCACCAGGGCAAAAATGAGGCGGTTCGGGCCCCTGGCCAGATCGGAACTAACCATCAGCGCGCTGTATTGGGGCCCGCCCAGCTCGGGGATGTCTCCGCCACCGCCGCTGGGGGACAGACAGGCAGTGCCGGCCAGGAGGACAGCCAAAATGGCCGTCAAGGTTGCGAACCTGGAAACAAGAAGCCTGGCGGCGCCCGGGGTACAGGGTCGGAGTGGATATGAAGGCATAAGGGGCTTACTCGTAGATACTTAGGGGTGTTGGGGCAACCAGTATGAATGGCTGGTCCGGCGACTCATTCATAGAGAAAGAATCTCAAACGCTGAATACAGGCCAGGAACCGCAGGCAGCCTCCAGAACTCCCCGTTAGACCGACTTGTTCAAGTTAAGGCAATACATGGCCTGTTGCTGCGCCTAGCCTTACCCTTCCCCTGCCGGGAAAGGCCAATCGAGGCCAGTTCTAGGCAAAGCCTTCAAGCCTGACACACTGGGCAATCAGATGGTCCATCCTTGTTTCGATTTCCAGGCCTGACACGATCTGGGCAACGCTTTCCAGGTTTTCGCTGGGCCAGGGCATGTCTTTAAACAGGGGCCGGACCCTGCGCAACTCGGTGGCAAAGTTCCACTCCAGCTCGTTGCCCTGGTACTCGCCCATGTATTCGGTGCCGCCGGACAAGGAAACGGTGATGCGGGGAGCGAAAGCCTGGCGGTTGCGGTGTCCCACAACTTCAACCTTTTTCATCAGGTCCAAAACCGTTGCGTCCTCCTCGGAGGAGCCGTCGCCGGGGTCTATACGGGTGCGGAGCGGCGGGTAGTTACCCTTGACGCAGGTATAGGCCGTGAAATAGTGGGTGCTGCCCACCGCCGGCGCATCCGCGCTGCGCTCGGGATTCGGGAAAGCGGGAGACGGGTAAGTGGTCTCCAGCCAGTTCATATCCACGGTGATCTTTTCGATTTCCTCAACCGGCAGATTGTGAGACGACCTCATATCGGACATTAGCTCGATTACGGGGCAATTGTAGCCGGCCGTGGGGTAGAGTTTGGGCGTGACGTGAAGCAGTTCCCACCTTTCACCCAACTCGGAGACCACGCTTTCCAGGGAAACCTGCTCAGGTCCGGCGAACACATAGGACAGATGGCCCCGATTGTTTCCGGTAAAGGCGTTGTAGAATCCGGCGGCGCCCTCAAGGGCGGTCTCGGAACCGCGTACCTGCTCCCGGGCCAGCAGGGCGGCCATTATTCCGTTCCGGGTGGCGTTGGGCTCGTGGAAAAGCATCTCCCTGCCACCGGACCGCGGACCCTCGGTGGTGCCGCCGGCGAAGGTGCACGCCAGCGCCATGGCCGTGACCAGCTGGTCCACGTTCAGCCGGAGCAACTTGGCGGTCGCCACCGCTGCCCCCAGCGTGCCGTAAACCGGGCTGGACCGGAAACCCCGGGCCTGGGTAGAAGGGATGAAGTCCCCGGCAACACGCGCCTCAACTTCGTAGCCGGCTGCCAGGGCGGTTATGAGTTCCCGTCCGGTGCGCCGTTCAATCTGAGCGGTGGCCAGGGCTGCGGGAATTACGCAGGGACCAGGGTGGATCAACATCCGGTACGAGTCTGACTGGTTGGTGGCGTGCATCAGCTTGCTGTTGGCGAAGGCCGCGCCGCACCTGGTGGCCTTGGCGCCATCCACAAGAATTGTGGCCCCGTCCGTCCTCCCCTCCTCCAGTTTCACCAGCTCCATGGAGGCTTGGGCATGGGAAGTTTCGGCGCCGAGAAAAGCGCCCAGCAGTCCATGCAACAGGGAAGCCTTTACCTTGTCGGGGACCTCGGGCGGCAAATTGTCGAACTGGAGATTGTCCACGAATCGAGCCAGACTTCGGCTCAAAGAGTCAGCCATCGTTGTTTCCTTTCCTGTATTGCTAGCGCTGGCTATGGGCAAAGTCGAGCCAGACCCTGGCACAGGGAACGGGCAGGACATGCTGTACGAAACCGGACACCCCGGGAAATACTACGCGGCGACCGTTGGGAAAGAAATCCGCGGCATCCCGAAAGTCGCCCAGGACTTCTTCCCTGAGGCTGGCGGCAGCAAGGATAAGTACCGGTGTGTTGACCTGGCCCAACAGGGGACGCAGGTCGCCGGCGGCATTGCGCTGGAATCCACCCACCACGTGGGCCGGGGTAGCCGACATCTGGGAGGCGTACCAACGGGTATATTCGGGGGGCACTATCTGGGGGTCCAGGCGGCGACCGATGGTATTTTCAACCCAGGCCGATACCCCTTCCCGCTCTATGAGGTCCGCGCTTTCGGCGTGGTGGGGGTCATTGAAGCTGGTGGGGGACGTGCAGGCCGCCAGGGTCAGCAGGCGTTCCTGATGTAGGGTGGCAAATCGCATAGAGATAGAGCCACCTACAGTTTCACCTACCAGGTGCACCTTCTCCAGTTCCAGTTTGTCCAGGAGCTGACCCAGGTCAGCGGCAAAGTTGTCCACCGACCAGGGATACCCGGGCTCCGGAACCGAGGACTGGCCCATGCCCCGCATGTCAAAGCGGACCACCCGGAAATGCCGCGCGATTATGGGAATCCAGCCGTACCAGAGCTTGTGGTTCTTGGCCATCCCATGGTGCAAGACTACGGTTTCCGCGTCCTCCCAGGGATCCGTAAAGTCGTCCACCTTGTAGAAAAGCTGGCAACCGTCGTCAAGCGTTACAAACATATGGCCTTCTTCACCTGCAGAGCTCTCAGGCTTTGAGGCGTTGACTCTACTCAGCGTCAACACCTTCTTCATTGAAAACGGATCGGGCGATGCGCATTGCGGTGCGGGTGTTGAAATACCCGCCGTAGAGAGTCAGCTGAATGAAGACTTCCATGATCTCCGCGGGGGACATCCCAACGCGGAGGCAGCCCGAAATTCTGCGTCGCAACTGGCGATCGTAGTGTCCCATAACCGTCATGGCTACCAGGGCGCACATGGACCTGTCTCTTGCGTCCAGGTAGGGTCGGCTGAAAATCGCTCCCCAGTTGTACTCGTTGATCAACCTTTCCAGGTACATCTCCGGAGTATTGGGATCATCGGTGTAATAGAGCGTGATGTCCCCCATGTGGGCTTCGTGGACTCCAATGCCCTTGCGGTGAAGTTCATCGGCATCCAATGAAGTATCGTACACGGTGGTGGGCGTCAGCTGGATGCCTCTCTCTTCAAAGATCTCCTTGGCAATGGACATAGCCGATTCCACTGCAGGTACGCCGGCATAGAAGGTCATCTGGATAAATATCTCAACGACTTCTTCCGGACTCATGCCCACGTTGAGGGCGCGCTCGACGTGGCGGCGCAGGAGATGCAGGTGACCGAGAGTCAACAGGGCCGAAAGAGTGCAAAGACAGCGCTGCTTCAAATTCAGCTCGTCCCTGACCCATATGGAACCAAATAGAGCCTCGTCAACAATACGCTTCAGGTCGGGCGCCAGCTGGTCTATGCCAGGGAGGGTGAAGTGCCGAAAGTCCCCCGCGGCCATGGTGTCACGCATTTGCAATCCGCGGTTGAACCGTTCTTCCAGAGAGGACATATTTGCTCCTTGCAGTGAATTAAGGGCAGCCGGAATTGGCTGCCTGAATTACATACCCATATTATATCGCAATGCGAAAGGGTCAATAGCCCGGTTGCCAGTGTGTCGGGCTTTGTTCCGCCCACGGCCGGCGACCTTGCCAGAACCGTATGGGCCCTAGGCGCCGGACATAACCTCTTCGGCGAACCATTCGAGCCTTTCCAGGGAACGGTTCAGGTCATTTCCCCGGATGTCGAATATGATGCAGCTAACGCCGACGTCCTCATAGGTTTGAATGTCCTGCAGCATTTGCTCGGGTTCGCCGGCGAACCGGCGGCGGGCTGCACCGGAGGGAGTTGAGTCCGCATCGTACAGGGGCGCCTTCATGGATACCTCGATCTCCCCAGGATTTCTGGAGCCATCCTCGGCGTACCGGTGGAGCAGGCCAATGTTCTGGGCCAGTTCCTCGGGCTCGAGGGGCGCGGCGGGAATGGCGCCCACCGGGTGCCAACCGTTTCCCAGCCGGGCGGCCCGGCGAATGGCAGCGCGGCTCTGGCCGCCAACCCAAATGGGAGGATGGGGCTGCTGCACCGGCTTGGGCAGGAAATGGATATCGGAAAAACGGCAGTACTTCCCTTCAAAGGAAGGTTCATCGCTGGTCCAGAGTTCCTTGAACGCGCGGATATACTCGTTGGTAACTGCGCCCCGCTCCGCAAAGGGCGGGGCGTCCAGCGCCTCAAACTCCTCCTCCATCCAGCCCACGCCCACTCCGAGAGTCAATCGTCCGCCGGACAAGACATCCAGCGTGGCCAGAATCTTCGCGGCCAGCAGCGGGTTGCGGTAAGGGACAATCATCACGCTGGGAATGAGGCGAATGCTCCGGGTGATGCCCGCCAGATAGGTCAGCAAGGTAAGTTGTTCCAGGTACTCGGCGGCGCCTCCAGCGTGAAAACTGCCATCGGCCGTGTAGGGATAGGGGGAGTTAATCTCCCTAGGCACCAGGATGTGGTCACCGGCCACCATGCAATAGAAGCCCAGTTCATCGCCCTTCCTGGCTATGGCCGCCAGGGGTTCCGGCCTGGCTGTGGGGCCGCTATTTGGCAAGTAGAATCCAAATCGCATTTGGGGCCTCCGCCGCAGATTGCCGGATAAATATAAACTTAACCAGCCACCATGTCTATTGGAATCCGATGCACACAAATGTTCAGAGTCGATGAGTTACGGTGGCTTGGAGGGCATTATTCCGGCCTGCGCCGGAATCCAGCAAGGCTAACGGTGCAAGCAGGCCAAGCGTAGCAGGGATTCCTGCATACCGGCTCTCGCGGATATGAGGGGCTGGCTGGCACGGGATTGGCACCAACCCTGAACTCTCTCCGATGCGCTATAGCCAGCGTAAAAGGGCAGCCCGGCCAAATGGCCGGGCTGAAGCTTGCCGTCATTGGCGAGGGTACAGGCCCACGGGTTCAGTTGTCGGTGGAACTGATTTCGAAGTGCTTGACCCAGTATTCGCCCCGGTACAGGTGCTCCATTTCCCTGGCAACGTTCTGCCGAAACTCACCCGTCTCGTAGGCCCGCAGGTCATCGAGGGTCTCCCAGATACTTACACTGATGCCTTCGTCCGGGTCTTCAGTACCACGAAGCAACTGCCTCTCCTTCAAGCCCTTGATGTCGCCTGAAGCTCCGGCCAGACGCTCGTGGTAGTGCCTTTCGTATTCTTCCCAGCTTCCGGGGCGCAGCTTGCCCCAAACCATTCGGATAAACATTGCCACTTCTCCTGACGTTGGTTAATAGCCAGGCGGTCAGGCGATGACCGCCTGTTAAACATGATAACACCATGCGGGCAGGCTATGCAGTTTTGAGGCCCCTTTGAAATGTGAAGATTCCGGAAGAACGCTACGATTGCCAACTACTTCCAACGCGCTCCTGTTCCCGCCGGATATTCGCTCACGCCAGAACGCGGTAACGATAGCGGGACAGTATCAGGTCGTTTTCCTCAAAGCGGCTGAATCGCAATGGCGAAAGATCGAAGGACGCCGCCCTGCCGTCCAGAACAAGTTCGGCCATCGCCTGCCCGATGGAGGGCGCCAGCTTGAATCCATGCCCGCTGAAACCGACCATGCAGTAGAGCCCTTCCACGCCTGGCACCCGGTCCAGTATGGGGTGCCAGTCGGGCGTTGTCGTGAACAGCCCGGACCAGCCACCCCTCAAATAGGATTGGTCCATGGCCGGCATTCGCCGTATCAACCTGGACATGGCGTCGGCGGCCTCAGCCTGGTCTATTCCCCTGTCATAGTTTTCCAGTTCAACCTCTTCCTCGGCGTAGCCCACCATGGTGAGAGTCGGGCTTTCCGGCCGGAAGGAGAAGGACTGGGCAATGTCTCCTACTATGGGATGCTCTGGCAGCAGCCCCGGCGGCCGGGTAACCATCGCAACCTGGTGCCGGACGGGTATGAGGGGAAACTCCACACCGGTCCCTTTCATCAGATTGTTGGACCAGGGACCGGCGGCAACCACCGCAACAGGGGTTGCCACTCTGCCCTGATCGGTCAGGACTGCCTGGACCCGCCCACCACCGATTTCAACCCCGGTGACGTTGGAACGGGTGGTTACCTGGGCGCCGAGTTCCTGCGCCCTGGCAGCCAGGGAGGTGGTAACCAGATATGGATTGGCGTAGCCGGATTGGGGTTCCCAGGCCAGGCTCTCGCCTTCGAACGTCGAAAACATGGGGGCCAGGTCGCGAAGTTCCTCGGGAGAGACCAGGGCAACATCAATGCCGAGGTCCTGCTGCATGGCAATGTTCAGTTCCAGGCTGGGCCGGTCGATCTCCTCAACGACTACGAGATAGCCGGTTTTCACGAACCCTGAGTCCCCGCCAACCTGTTCGCTGAAGTTCGCGTAAACCTGGAGGCTGCTCCATGCCATGGAAGCTGTAATGGGATTGGAATAGTGCATCCGGCAAATGGCCTGGGACAGGCCGGTGGAGCCCGCGCCAAGAACGCTGCGCTCCAGGAGCAGGGTATCGGTAGTACCCTTTTTTGCCAGATAGTAGAGCAGGCTGCAGCCCATAACGCCGCCACCGATTACCACCGCGTCGGCTGTGTTCTTCATCATCTCCGAACCTCCCGGAACATGGCAAGCTGAGGCAGTTTTTTGAACAGTTGGGCCATTCGAGCTCTTCCACCGCCCTTAACAACAACAACCCCCGGCTTGCCACCGGGGGTCGAACCGTTAAAGTCGGAGTGCGCCCTACGCAGGCGAGCCGAACCTAGCGATAATTGCTTTCTCGCATAGAGCTGAAGCAATCGCTGCAATAAACCGGGCGGTCACCCCTGGGCCGGAAGGGCACCATAGTGTCCACGCCACACTGGGCACAAACGGCTGGGTGCATTTCCCTGGGGCCCCCATCGAAAGACCTCTGGGACTTCCGGACCTGGCGACACTCAGGGCAACGCCGGGGTTCATTGGTAAAGCCACGGGAAGCGAAGAATTCCTGCTCCCCGACTGTAAAGGTGAATTCGGCTGCGCATTCCACGCAGACCAAGGTCTTATCTGACAGCGCCAACTGCCGACCTCCTCAAAAAAAGATTTGGCCTGGTCGAGGTCATCCGGCGTCAGCGCAACTGAGGCAACTACCCACGGGAAAAAACCTTAACTCATTCCGCAGTCGATTATAGCAGATGGTTTACCCGTATGGAATCGGCTGTCCGGGTCGGAATCTGGCAATTCAACCCTTCGGCCTGTCCTGAACCCTGAACGCCAGGGATTCCCAACGCTCTCAGATACCAGGCGGGCGAGACCTGAGCCAGGCCTGACCTTTAGCCGAAGGGCAAACAGGCCTAGAGCCCAGGCGTCAATTGCCTCGTTGCAAGTTCATTGTCCAGCAGAAGCAGGCTGCTGAAATCCTCGCCAATCATGCGCAGCTTGGCAATTATGTCGGCGGCCGTTTTCTCCTCCTCAATCTGCTCGGTAATGAAGGCCTGCAGGTGAACCTGGGTCGGATAATCGCTCTGCTGGGAGGCCAGTTCGTAAAGCCGGTTAATCAAGCGGCTGACTTCCTGCTCGTGGGCCAGGGTAGCCTCCATGACATCGAGGACGGAGCCGAATTCCACCGTGGGCTGCTCTATGGGAAGGAGGGTCACTCTTCCCTGCCTGTCCTGCACGAAGTCGAAGAGATTCATCGCATGCGCATACTCTTCCTGACTCTGTATCCGCAGCCAGTGAGCAAACCCGGGCAAATCCTCAGAATCGCAATAGGCCGACATTGAGAGGTACAGGTAAGAGGCGTAGAACTCTTCATTTATGTGCCGATTCAACGCTTCCTGAATGGTCTGGTTTAACGCCATAAGGGGAACTCCAAGGTCAAAATTGTCCGTCCATTCATTATATAACAGGCGGCGCGCCCAGAGTGGGCGACGGATTCGCCAATTGCCCTGTTTTGAACTACGTGGCGCCCAGGCAGCAGTCCAGGCAAGCGCATATTGTCTTGACTCGGGAGGCGGGGAGCAAGGGATTTGCAGGCCGGGCGCACTGCCTGCAATCGTCTGTCCGGTCCGGGAAAACCGGAAGCGCCGACAAACGGAAGAGTATGGACTTGCCAACCTGCAAAGGTTATATTATCTGCGGCCCGAGGCCAAGCAGAAATACAGGTCCCGGCCAGAAGTGCAGCTACAAGACGAACGAAGTTTTCAAGGAAAGCAAGGAGGAAGCCCATGAAAGTCGTCAAGATCAGTTCCGTGCCCACCGAAGAGGCAACCAGCGCGCTGTTTACCGGTAATATAGTTACCAGGCAGGCCCCATTCGAGGCCGGCGACAGCAGCAATTTCAATTTTGGCGTGGTCAGCTTCAGCGCTGGTTCCCGCAACAAGTTCCACAAGCATAGCGGCGACCAAATCCTGATCGTCACCGTAGGCACGGGCACAGTGGCCACGGACGATGAAGAGGTCGAAATTACCGTTGGCGACGTGGTAATCATTCCGGCCGGAGAGAATCACTGGCACGGCGCCCCGGGTGACACTGCCATGGCGCACATAACCGTCACGGTCAAGGGCAGTCAGACCGAGCAGACCGAACCCTAACCCCTTCCCAGGTCAATTGGGCGAAAACTGGGCCCCGGCAACCAACGCCGGGGCCCTTCTTGTGGCCAGGTTCAGGTCCGTACGGGAGACGTGGTCAGCGCCCGCCCTGCCCGTCCTGAACATATTGCGACAGCAACCTGATGGTCTCGGTAAAGGTGCGTTCCCGGTCACGGGACTCGGGAAATTCCTCGCCCAGCGGGGTGCTGCCAATGAACCGGTACATTTCTGCGACCCCTTCGAACAGGTGCGGCGTCATTCCCAAGTGAGCGAAGGTGTCGCGGATTTCTTCCATTTCGCTGACCCACCTGCGGGAGCGAGGCGGGACCGTAGGGATGGTGCGCTCCATCCTCTGCAGAACGGAGGACTGTCCGGAGCGAAACTCTTCCAGCAGGGGTTCGGTAAGGCCCATGAGTTCAGCCGCCATCAACAGCTCGGAATAGAGGGCCCAGGAACCCTTGGTCATTGCGGCGTAGCACATTTTGATGCCCGAGGCCTGACCAACCTCCCCGTCCAGCCTGATGACGGTCAATCCAAAGTCGTTAAGCTGCTCGAATTCGGCTGCTTGCTCGCCCGAAGCGTAGAAATGGGGACTGTAATCGGGGCGGGGCGGGCCGCCGATGATCGAGACATCCACGAAGCGGCCCCCAGAGCCGGTAATGACAGGCTCCATTTCGCGGGTAAGCTGGGGGGCGATGGCATTGCATTCGGCGAACAGGGTATCCGATCCGGTGGACTTGATGGCGTCGGCCACTTCCCGGCAAAGTGAAGGGACGGCGGCGGACACGGTCATGGACATTATGAGGTCCGACTGGGCCACCAGCTCCTCCATATTCTCTACGTCCCTGATGCCCGCCTTTTCGGACAGTGCGCGAGTTCTTTCGCTTCTGCCCGACAGGCAGGCAATAACGTCAAGTTCATTCTCTCGCAAGCGCTGACCAACGGCGTGGCCCATATCTCCCGGGCTCAAGATTGCAACAGTATTGATGTCCATTGAGGGTACTTCTCCTGGGTAAATTTGAAGGAGGAAATTATAGCATGGGCAGAATTATGTTAACGTGACGGGGTTGCCGGAAAAGGCCCCCATGTGACATTTGATACTGACGACAGGCGCCCAGACCGGGTTATAATTACATTTCGGGGCGCTGCCAACATCAGAAAGGGATAAAACAAGCGAAAAATGTCTCAGCGGGTGGGGGAAATCATTGGAGCGGATTCTCGGGCGCTGACCGTGCAGTGTTACGAGTTGTACGGCGCGCCACCCTTGGGGACATTCCTGTCCGTCGGAGATCCCCCCGCGATTGCGGTGGTGCAGTCAATACGCACGGAACCCCTGGACCCCAGCCGACCGGTAATTGCCCGGGGTAGAGACGCCCGCACACTGGAGGACATTTACCGGGAGAATCCTCAACTGGAGCGTCTCTTGACCACGCGGCTGGAGGCTTTGATCGTAGGGCACGAGAGCGGCGGCAAGCTGGCGCAGCTGCTGCCGCCTGTGCCACCCCCAATTCACGCCTTTGTGACTGTCTGTCCCCGGGATCTGGTGGCCACGTTCACGGAAAACCTGGAATTCACCAGGTTCCTGCTGAACTCGGGTCCCCCCATGGCGGACGAGGTAATGGTTGCCTGCCTTCGCGAAGCCTCCACAAGTCGAGAGGAAGGGGAAGCGTTCCTCAAGCGGGCCGGACAAATACTTTCCAGGGAAATGGTCGGCGACTCGGCGCGCCTCAGCTCTATCCTGAGGAGGGCGCGGCTGTGACTGGCGGTTTTTCATTCCATGGCGCAAATGGGGACGGGTTCCTGCCTCGCTCGGCGCCCTTTGGGATGGTTGTGGGAGGTTCTCTTTCTGACGGGGTGGAAATCCGGCTGCATCCTTCGGGCAGCACGCTGATAGAAGACGTGAAGGTAGGCACCTTTGTCACCATTCAGGGGAAGCGATACCGGTTTTTCGGCGTCATTACCGACCTGGAGCTTTCCACTTCCGACTCTGGCATTCGTCATTCACCGCCTGAAAGCGACGACCCCATGCTGCTGGAGGTCCTGTCCGGCACGATGGCCTACGGAGTGGTCTCGGTAATGCCAAGCCTTGCCCTGCCGCTGGCCGGCGACGGAGGGGAAGGACCGGCAGCGGCCAAGACCGTGCCCTCCCATTTTTCGCCCTCCTTTCCTGCCACGGAGGACGACGTCGCCTCGGTTTTTGGGCGCGAGGATAACCAGCACTTCTGGATTGGCAGCCCCCTGGACATGAATACCCGGGTTTGCCTGGATTTGGACAACCTGGTCCGCCGTTCCTTTGGCGTATTTGGCAAGAGCGGTACAGGCAAGACCTTCCTCACTCGCCTGCTTCTGGTGGGCATCCTGCAGGGCGGGACCGCATCGTCGCTCATATTCGATATGCACAGTGAATACGGGTGGAGCGGCCAGGACACGGACCGCAACCGCCACGTCAAGGGGCTGAAGCAGCTTTTCCCCTCTTATGTCTCAACCTTCACTCTCGATGCGGAAAGCTCACGGCGCCGCGGCTCTTCGGCCGATGAAGTAGTCTCAATAGGCTACGGCGAAATTGAACCCGAGGACATCGAACTTCTCAAGGACAACCTGAGCCTGTCCGACGTGGCGTCGGTGGCGTGCTTCAACCTGCAACAGCGGTTCGGCGGCAACTGGATGAGCGAGTTTCTCGCCAGGCAGGGGCCGGAAACAGGAGACCTGGCCGATGAACTGGGAGTCAATCGGGCAGCGCTGGGCGCCCTGCACAACCGCCTCTCGCGCTTCCGGCGATATCCTTTCCTGGAGGAGGGCAACCGTCACAACGCAGCCGCCAGGATAATTGAGCACCTGGAGCGAGGCAAGCACGTAGTCCTGGAGTTTGGACGCTACGGCAGGGACCTCAACGCCTATATTCTGGTCAGTAACCTGCTGACGCGTCGCATTCACGAGCGGTACGTGGAGCTCAAAGAGGAAGCCGAGGGTGGACAGGGAAAAGACCCGCGGCCCCTGGTGATAGTAATTGAGGAGGCCCACAGGTTTCTGAATCCCGCCATTTCTTCTCAGACCACCTTTGCCAATATTGCCAGGGAATTGCGCAAGTACAACGTTACCCTGATGATTATTGACCAGCGGCCCGGCGGGATTGACTCGGAGGTTATGAGCCAGCTTGGCACCAGGTTTACTTGCGCGCTGGACAACGAAAGGGATATTGACTCGGTGCTGGCCGGCGCAGCCGGCGGCAGGCAATTGCGGGTAGTACTGTCCAGGCTGGAAGAGAAACAACAAGCCCTGGTATTCGGCCACGCCGTTCCCATGCCGGTGGTTATCCATACGCGGGAATATGGTACGCCCGAGTCCTATGCCAGCCTGACAGGGAACGTAAACCTGGCGCCCTTTGAAGATACCAGGCCTGGCGAATCTGACGCCGAGAGGCTCGAACGTCAGATTGACGAGTTATTCAGCTAGAGACATTCATTGCTGATCTCGTTACCTTAATCCTCGGGGGTCCGCCGAAAGGGCGCTCGTGCTAAGGTGAATTCCAGCCCGGATAGCCACATGTCGGGCAACTCGCTGATCCTGTTTCCAAGTCGATTCCAAAAATGATCGTCCTGACCAGCAACAACGACACGACATCATCTGTCCGTTCTTGTCCCCGTCCACTGGGGCTGGTACCCACCATGGGGGCTTTGCACGAAGGGCATTTGGCGCTGGTGCGGCGGGCGCGGAAGGAGAATACTTCCGTGGCCGCTTCCATCTTCGTGAACCCCACGCAGTTTGGCCCAGAGGAGGACCTGGCCACCTACCCACGGGACATGGACCGAGACCTGGCGTTGCTTGAGTCGGAAGGCGTGGACCTGGTTTACGCCCCGACTCCGGAGGAAGTTTATCCCCCAGGCTTCGATACGCGGGTAGATCCGGGGGGCATGGGCCAGAGGCTTGAAGGGGCGGCCCGTCCGGGGCATTTTCGAGGTGTTGCTACCGTAGTAACCAAGCTATTAAGTGTAATCAAGCCGGAGAGGGCCTATTTCGGTCAAAAGGACGGGCAGCAGCTCGCGGTTATACGACAACTGGAACGCGACCTGAACCTGGGTGTGGAGATCGTAGCGGTACCAACGGTACGGGACTCCGATGGCCTGGCTCTAAGCAGTCGAAACGCCTACCTGACCCCTGAGCAACGCAGGGCGGCGCCGGTGATTTACCGGGCCCTGACGCAGGCAAGACAGCTTTGGGACGAAGGAGAACGCGATGCAGCCGTCCTGCGAGCGGCCGCTCACGCGCTCCTGAAGGCGGAACCGTTGCTGGAGGAGATAGACTACGTCAGCGTAGCCGACGCTGACACCCTGGAAGAAATGGGCCGGATTGAGGGCCCTGCTATGGTATCCACGGCGGCAAGGCTCGGCTCAACCCGGCTCATTGATAATGTGCTGCTGGGGTAAGTCGGCATCCCCTGCTTTCCGTAGCCTGCGGTCTTACTCCTGCACCAGCTCCCTGACGGTTTCAGTCATAGCGGCCAGGACCTTCTCCCAGTCTCCAACGACGCCGTAGCGGGCTTCACGGAAAATATTGGCTTCGGCATCTTTGTTGATGGCCACGATAGCCTTTGAACCCGAACAACCGGCCATGTGCTGGCTGGCGCCGGAAATGGCGATAGTTATGTAAAGGTCCGGGGTAATGGTCTTGCCAGTGAGGCCAACCTGGTAGCTGGCCGGGACCCAGCCCGAGTCCACCGCGGCCCTGGAAGCTCCCACTGCGCCGCCCAGTAATTTCGCCAGTTCCTCCAGCTTGGCAAAGGGCTCGGGGCCACCCAGCCCGCGCCCGCCGGAAACAACGATGCTGGCATCTTCCAGCTTTACTCCCTCGGCCTCTTCCTTGACTACTTCTATGACCCTGCTTCGGACCATGGATTCATCCAGGTCAACTGGGAAGGAAACCACCTCTCCCTGCCGAGACTGATCAGGCTCCAGCGGTACATAGACCTTGGGGCGCACGGCCGCCACCTGGGGAGACTGGTTGCAGCTGACAACCGCCACGGCGTTCCCCCCGTAAACGGGCCGGTTGGCCAGGAGGGTGCCCGTTGCCGTGTCAACGGAAACCTCCAGGCAGTCCTGGGCCAGGCCGACGCCCAGCCTGAAGGCCAGCCGGGGCGCGACCTCACGACCCTGGTTGGTGCGGGCGACCAGGACAACAGCAGGGACAGTTTCCCGGCACAAAATGTCGGCGGCGGCCAGGTATAGTTCAACCTGGAACTCAGCCAGCAACGGGCTGGTGACCGAATAAACCCGGTCGGCGCCCTGGGCAACAGCCTGTCGGGCAGGAACGTCAACGGCGCTGCCAAACACCGCAATGGCCAGTTCCTGACCCAAGTCGTCAGCTATTTTGCGGCCCGCGGCCAGGATTTCCTGGGATGCCAGGCTAAGCTCGTCGGCCTGGGTTTCTCCGATTATCAGGACGCCATTGCCCTCCGCCATGAGGACCTCCATCAGTTTTGTCTATAACCAGGGAGCAGGATAAGCTCCCTTCAATTAAGGTTCTTGCTGTTTGCGAGGTATTAATCAGAAGAACTTTTCCTTTCTCAGCTTGAGGGCCAGCTTCCGGCCCGCATCCTGTTCATCGTCGC
>JAPPJA010000177.1:10706-15234 GCA_028874675.1 Chloroflexota bacterium | reverse complement strand
GCTTACCCTGCGCTACACCGCGGAGAATTCGGACCTGCGGAACGATATGAAGATAACCATGCAGTCCTTCGCCACCGAGCGGGTGAACCTGGGCGGCAACCGGATGGTGCCCCTGGGCATCCGCATGACCGCCGGAATCTACCTGGCGGTGGGGGCGGGCGAGCTGCGGCTGGCCTCGGCCGACCCGACGGAGCAGCCCATTCTGGACTACAACTACCTTCAGGAAGACTTTGACGTCCGCCGGCTGCGGGAGTCGGTCCGTGTCTGCGTTGACCTGGGCAACGACGAAGCCTTCAAGGACATAATCGAGGAGCGGGTATCGCCCACGGACGAGGACATGGCATCCGACGAGGCGCTGGACGCCTGGATGCGGCGGGAAGTTACCACATCCCAGCACATTTCCTGCACCTGCAAGATGGGTCCGGCCGACGACCCGATGGCGGTGGTGGACCAGTACGGCAAGGTGTACGGCCTGGAGGGTCTGCGAATTGTGGACGCGTCCATAATGCCCGACTGCATCCGCGCCAATACCAACGTCACCACCCTGGCTATCGGAGAGAAAATCGCCGACCATATCAAGGACGGGAAGTAGGGGAGGCCCTCATCCATGGGCCCAGATTTTATCCACGAATAGTCACGAATATTCACTAATGGTTTGATGCTCATTGGCCGCAATCGGTTGTTATTCGCGCTCATTCGCGGATAAGGGAGGTGTCATCGCCTATGGCCAAGATGGAAATTGGGCTCTACGACGTGCTGGACCAGCCCCAGATGGAGGCCCACGCGACGGCAGCCGATGTTTATGAAGAGCACATCCGTGGCGCGCAGGAAGCGGAACAGATGGGGTACAAGTACTACTTCTCCATCGAGCACCAGACGTCCAATGTCAGCTTTCTGAGCGCGCCGAACATTTACCTGACCGCCCTGGCCCGGGCCACCAGCGCCATGAGGTTCGGGGTGATGATTTACCAGCTGCCCTTCCACCATCCCATACGGCTGGCGGAGGACGTGGCCATGCTGGACCACCTGTCCCAGGGCCGCATTGAGTTCGGGGCGGGAATAGGGGTGACGCTGCACGAGTTTATGCGCTGGAACGTGCCCTTCGACCGGCGGCGGGACATCAGCGAGGAGGCGCTGGATATCATTCTGCAGGCTTGGACGCAGGACAGTGTTACCTACGATGGCGAGTTCTTCAAGTTTGACGAGGTCCTGACCACGCCCAAACCCTACCAGCAGCCTCACCCGCCGGTGTGGTTCGGCTGCCACAGCGCGGCCAGCTTTGAGTACTCGGCCAGGAAGAACTTCCACGTTTCCCAGAATATAGACATTGACCCGGTAATTGCGGAAAAGTTTGAGACCTGGCGCGGCCTGTGGCGGGAGCAGGGACACCCGGCGCCCATGCCCCGGACCTTCCTGACCCGTCACGTCCACGTGGCGGAGACGGACGCTAAGGCGCGGGAACAGGCGGAACCGCACCTGGCGACGGCGGCCTTTCCCGATGCCGTCCCCGCGGGCAAGGGGCGGGACATTATCGGGGCGACCAGGATGGGTTACGGCCCGGGCGGCATGAG
Organism: Chloroflexota bacterium; assembly: GCA_028874675.1. Taxonomy (GTDB): domain Bacteria; phylum Chloroflexota; class Dehalococcoidia; order Lucifugimonadales; family UBA3495; genus Bin22. The sequence continues at coordinate 13,663 of JAPPJA010000177.1, read as the reverse complement.
GGGCGACGACCCGGGGACGCCGGAACGGGCGGAACTGCGGCGCACCTTCCGGGAGCGGGCCCACTCCTTCGACTTCTGGGTGGACAACGGTATCGCCCTGGTGGGAAGTCCGGAGACGGTGGCGCGCAAGCTGCAGGAACAGCATGAGCTGATCGGCCACGACATTTTCTGCGCCCGTCACCAGTTCGGGTACCTGGACCCGGAGGCGGCCCGCAATTCCATCCGCCTGTTCGCCGAAGAGGTAATGCCGGCCTTCGCCTGAAATCAGGTTACAATCCACGAATAGGCACGAATTTTCACGAATTGTAGTGAGATGCCGAGCTATTCGTGAAAATTCGGTTGCATTCGTGGATAGAACGGAATAAGGAACCAGTATGCGGTTTGGCCACTTCTATTACCCCATGAAGTTTGATGACTCCCGGGATGAGCAGGAAATACGGGAGTGCCTGGCGGAGGCGGAACTGGTGGAGGAACTGGGCTTCGACGCCATCTGGCTGGCGGAGCACTATTTCACCGGGGAATGCGTCTATGGCGACCCGCTGGTGTTCGCGGGGGCGCTGGCCGTCAAGACGAAACGGGTGGACATCGGCTTTGGCATTCTGGAACTGCCCCTGCACAATCCGGTGCGGGTGGCCATCCAGACGGCCCTGCTGGACAACCTGACCCAGGGGCGCATTATTGTCGGCACTGCCCGGGGCTCCAACTACAACGCCTACGAATACATCGGCTTCGGAACGAATCCGGACCTGGGCCCGGAGCAACTGGAAGAAGCCGAGGAACTGATGGTGAAGGCGTGGACATCGGACAACCTGGAGTTCAAGGGCAAGCACTACCAGGTGGCCTTCCCGTCGTCGCGGCCGCGGCCCTACCAGAAGCCCCACCCCCGGCTGGCCAGGGCGTGCATTGACGACGAGTCGGTGAAGGCCATGGCCCGCATTGGCCGTCCCATCCTGCTGCGGGGACGTTCCACCAACCACACGGCCGCCAGCATCCGCCTGTACCGGGACACCATGGCCGAAGCGGGGTTTGGCGAGGAGGCCATCGAGGCCAACCTGGACCAGATATGGGTGTGGCGGGAGATGCACCTGGCGGAGACCGACGACCAGGCGATGGAGGAGTTTCTGCCAGCCCAGCACGACGCCTGGGCCAATATGCAGTACTACCGCACCAACTGGAATCCGCCCCAGTACGCAATGGACCGGCAGCCGCCGCCAATGCAGAAAGAGGGCTACGGGCATACACCCGACCCCGACGCCGGCGAGGGGCTGGTGGGCAGTCCCAGAAGGGTAGCCGAGCAGCTGGAACAGATGCGGGAGGCCGGAATCCGCAACCTGATGGTGACCAACCGGGGCCTGGTTTCGGCGGAAAAGACGGCCAGGTCTTTGAGGCTGCTGAGCGATCGGGTGATGCCGAAAGTCCGGTAAGCAGGGCGGCAGGTTATTCGCTAACCGACGGCGAGGGAGCGGCGGCGGCGAGGGTTTCCGCCAGGGGCGGGCCCGATGAAGGCGCGTGGGCAGGGCCCCCTGCCGGCCGGCGGAAAGTCGGCTAAAGGTCCGGTGAGGCAGGGTTCCTGCGGGCTACCACTCGGGCAAAGCCCAGGTTTCTGCCGTCATCCACGCGAAGCATTTCGACTTCCTCCTCACAGCCCGGCACATTGCCTATTTGGGCCAGCAGCGCAACCGAGTCCATCCAGTGTTTCCAGCCGCTGGGCATCAGGTCTGCCCGCTCCACGCTGACCAGGCCGCTCTTTTCCCAGTGGCGACGCCACCAGTCCGGGCTGTGCAGGCTGTTCAGCTCGAAACCCCAGTAGGGCCGCAAATGGGCCGGCACATCGCCGGGAGGCCACTCCTCGACCAGCCCCGGGACTACTATGCCGATCTGGCCACCGGGCCGGACGAACTGGACGCAGTGGTTGCCCAGGTACATATCGTCGGTACCGAAGTAATGGTACGAGTCGATGCTGACGATGGCGTCAAAGAAGTCGTGGGCGAAGGGCAGGGCGTGGGACTCCGCGTAGATGGGAAACACGCTGCCCGCAGCGTCGGCCTGGCGGATTCGCTCCCAATTCTCGGCCGGTGGAACCCACAGGTCCGCCGCCCAGACCTGCAGGTCAAACTCCCTTGCCAGGAATATGGAACTGATGGCCCTGCCGCAGCCCAGGTCCAGGATACGCATCCCCGACCGGAGGTCCATCGCCTGGGCAAGGAACTCGGTGAGCAGCAGAACGTTGGGACCCATAGAATGCTCGAGAGTCCAGTCAGTGTCGTATTTGGCGGACAAGGGAAAGTCGGAATTGGCGGGTGTCGATTCCAAGGGGCCTCCGTGAAGCCGCGACCAGGGTAGGTAACCGGCGCCGGCCGTTGACTTTAGAGCTGGGGGATTGCCGGGCTGAATTCCGGAGTCCAAACGGCGCGGGGCCGGGTCACCCGCCCAGGGGGCTGCCGCCCTGGATGAGGCGGACGATGTCGTTATAGGTGATGAAGAGGATGAAGCCAATCAGGACTACGAAGCCGATGAGGTGAACCAGGCCCTCCCGCTCGGCGGGTATGCGCCGTCCGCCCCGCACCCATTCCAGGGCCACGAAAACCAGCCTCCCGCCGTCCAGCATGGGTATAGGGAGCAGGTTCAGGATGGCCAGGTTGATGCTGAACAGGATGGACAGCACCACCCACCCCCTTACTCCGCCGTCGCGGGTGACTTCGCCGGTTACCTGGGCAATGCCCACCGGACCCGAGAGCTGGGGGGCGCGCACGCCGGTTATCCATGACGATATTTCCTGGCGCAGCAGGGTCATCATCTCCCAGGTGCTGCTGATTCCCAGCCAGGCGGCAGTCCAGGGAGGTTCAAAGCGAGTCTCCGAGCGCAGGTTCACCAGGCTGATGCGAATTCCGGTAGCGCCCTGGCCCGGGGGCGGATTGACCCGGGGCGTTAGCTGGATAATCTCCTCAATGCCGTCC
>JAPPJA010000177.1:0-10696 GCA_028874675.1 Chloroflexota bacterium | reverse complement strand
GGTCCACTCCATAACGGTACCGGCGTTCAGGGTGGTGGCCCGGACCAGGTCGGAGCCGGTCTCTATGTCGCGGTCACCGGCCCTCAATACCAGGTCGCCGGGGAGAACGCCAGCCACCTGGGCCGGTGAATTGGGCTCCACGGCGTCCACCTGGACCTGTCCGAGGGTAACGTCCTGGGGAATCATGAAGAGGAGGGTGAAAGCCACCAGGGGGAAGAGGGCGTTCATCAGGGAACCGGCGGCCAGGATGATGGCGCGAGGGCCAGGCCCCTTGGAGGCCAGGCTGCGGGGCACGGCCGGGTTGTTTTCGCCGGCGAGCCTCACAAAGCCGCCCAGGGGAAGCCAGTTAATGGTGTAAACCATATCGGCCAGCACCAGCGAGCCGGCATCCACCTCGCGGACGGTGCCGTCGTGCTGGAGGAATTCGTCGGAACCCCGGTCGTGCAGGGATGACTGGCGGCCGGAGGGCTCAGCCTCCACCACGCGGGCTACCAGATTGCCGGAGGCGTCCTCTGCGGAATGGACTCGCACCAGCTGCCCCGGCCGGATGAAGGAATGGCCTTCAAGGTTCAAGTACCGGGTGTCGGCATCGAGAAAAACGCGGGTGCGGCCGGTGTAGAAACCAAAGGCCCTCGGCGGGTATCCGATGCCAAATTCCAGCACCTTGACGCCAAAGGCTTTAGCGGTAAAGAAGTGTCCCCATTCGTGAATAACCACCAGCATTACCAGCATGGGGACAAAGGCGATGATGGCGACCAGGGCCGTTTCCATTCAGGTTCCTGTGAAATACAAGGGTGGGCGCCGCAGGCATGCCCGGGTTTGAAGGCCCGCTGCCGGTGGGCCAGGCATACCTGAGGGATGCAATCATCTCCGAAAGCGGGACCAGGAAAGCGGCTTTCGGGACAGCGCCGCGTTTAATGATAGCACAGAGGACGGGGTGGATTTGCGACTGGTTTTGATGAGGGCGCATGGCAATGGCGTTATAGGTCCGGGCTACAGAGGGCACAGATTGGGTTGGCAAGGATAGCTGATTGGGGGATGATCAGTCGCTGTCTCGCAGCAGCACTGTGAAACCGGCCTGTTCGAAGTGGCGGTCAAAGGCCAATGCTTCCCTTATGCCCCGTTCTTCCATTACGATAAAGCTGGCGCAGTCCACAATGCTCCAGGCCTGGTCGGGGCGCGCCCGGTAGCGCTCCAGCGCAACGCGGAACAGGCGAGTGGTTTGTGGAATGATGGTGATGCCCGCTTCCCGGATTAGTCCGTTTACCATGTTCGCGGCTCCCAGCCGCATCTCTGCCCCGCGGTTGCTTGCGTGGTTCAGAAGTTCTGTCAGTACCATCTCGGTGGTGACTATCCGCTGGTCCGACAGGGATCTCCTTAGATTCAGGGCTATGTTATGAAGCTGGTCTCTGGGGTTCAGCAGTCCTATCCAGTACCCGGTATCGGCGAAGACCTCCGGCACTATTTCTCCTCCTTGGGATGTCCGTACAGGTAGTGCCTGTAGTTGATGGAACCATCGGTGGGCATGCCTTCCCACACTTCATCTGGTACGGATGCCCAGATCTTTTCCATCATTTCCAGCAGGCTGTCATGCTCTTCTTCCGCCTTCTCGTCCTGCTCGAGGGAAATGGTGACAACTGTCCCCTCTTTCAGCTTTAGGGGTTCCAGAGGTTCAAGTGTGCCATTGACGTACTTTGCCTTGATGGTCAGAGCCATTCCGGTTCTCCTTGTGGGAAGGTTCCTGATATGGCCAGCCGTGGAGGCACGCTGGGTTGTCTGTCGTATGTTCCTGCAGGGCAGACTTGCGGCCAGAGACGGAACCTGTGCCACTGCTATTTTCCTCTTAGGGCAGGAGTTTCGCAATTCCCTCGTGTTGAGAGGCAGTATTCCCTTGCGAGTGGTCGTGTTGATTGCAGGGACGGTTCGCGAACCGGTTTATCGTTTGACACTATTGGCAACATTGACGGTCGTTACGCAATCATGCCACCTGAGGTGGCCCCTGCCGGGTCCAGGCTTAAAGCAAGTCCTCGGGGCTAAGGTCCGAAATGGCGGCGTCCAAACGCGCCAGGGTGTTGGACAGGAAGGTTGTGGCCCTTTGGCCGGAGTAGTCGCAGAAGGCTCCGCTCACGACCCACAGGACGAAGATATCCAGCATGGAGAGCCGGTAGTCAATCCAGCACTGCTCGAGGGAGTAGCCGGTTACGCCATTGCTTTCCAGGGCGGAGTGGTACTCGGCGAGGAGGCCCGGTTCCTCGCGGAGACGCTGGGCCGGCGGGAAAGTCTCGCAGACGAAGGTGGCCAGGTCCAGGACGCCCCGGCCGATACCGCAGAATTCCCAGTCCAGGACCAGGGGCGAGGGGGAACCGACGCCCGGGGGAAAGTAGCAGTTATCCAGGCGAAAGTCGCCGTGGACTATGGTGCGGGGAGGTTTAGCCAGCAGCGCCTTTATCCTGGCGATATCGTTGGGGATGGAGTCGGCCAGCCGCCGCAGACCCGGGGGCAACAGGTTTCCGGCTTTTTCCACGAAGCACAGCAGGGCAGGTGCGTAGAGTTTCCGGAAAGCGGGGGCTTCGGTTTCCCTGGAAGGCAGCCAGCCCAGGTGAGCCAGGCGGGGGCTTTCCCACCACTGGGCATGGAAGGCAGCCAGTTGGCGCACAATCTGCCGTGCCTCGTCCAGGGAACATCCCTCCAGGCTGTCGCCCTGGCGGGAGCTGCCCAGGTCTTCAAGCAGAAGCGCCGAATTGCCGGTGGCGGAATCTGCCAGGCCGCAGTAACAGACCGGAGTACGCAGGGCGCAGTCCCGCGACAGGCTGCGATAGAAGTTCACCTCGCGGAGGTTGGGGCCCAGCAGTTGGAACAGGGGCAGCATAAGAGGGTCGGTGGCGGGCAGTTTGGCGAGGACCGTGGCGGGCAGACCGGAACCGGGACGGTCGTATTCCAGGTGGAGCCGGAACACGCGGTTCATGAATCCCTTCCCCTCGGCGATGGTCTCGGGGGAGCAGGCGGTAACGGTGGCCTCCCGCAGCATTCGCCCGGCGGAAAGGGCCCCGGTAAGCCAGGAGGGCGTGATTTCAGCGATGGAAGCGGGAATGGGCAGCGAAGTTGCTGGCGACGGCCGATCGTTCATAGTGCAATGGGGGAAACCACCCTGATACCTATCCGGCCTTGCGGGCTAACAGGACGACGTGTTCCATGGGCTTGGGGTCGGTGAAGCGCATTATTCCGCCCAGCCTGCCCTCCTCCTCGGGGATCAGGGCCATGCCGTGGGTCTCCAGAACCCCCAGCACCTCTTCGACGGTGTAGAGCTGGAAGCTGCGTTCGGCGCCGTAGTCGCGGTCGAAAACCGTGGCCACGCCGCTGCCGACCTTGAACATAAACTGGAGCACGCCGCCAGAGCGCAGCAGGCGAGCCAGTTCGGGAATGGTAATGCCGAGGGTTTTTTCCGGCGCGATGTGCTGGATAACGGCGTTGCAGAGAACGAAGTCCATGGAGGCGGTGGGGTGATCCAGGGGCTGGCTCAAATCCGCCACCGTCACCCGGTCGGCAATTTCGGGATGGAGCCGCCGGGCCTCCTGGATATTCTCGTCCACGGCATCAACGCCATATACGTCGTAGCCCTTCTGCCAGTAGAGAAAGACGTCCCGGGCCCCGGAGCCACAACCGGCGTCGAGCCCCCGAGAGCCAGGCGGTAGCAACCCCACCATGCGGTCCAACAGGTCCTTGTCACCCTTCAGGGCAGGATGGGAAGAGTTGACATAGACGGACTGTATGTAGTTGTGACTGACTTCGGCGTAACGAGCCGCATGGTCGCGGTAGAAGGACTCGGAGAAGTCAACGTTGCTGCCCATGGCAATACCGCCGCTGGAATAGTGAAAATCAGGGGTCGAAAATGTCGATCAACTGGCCCGTCATCAGGGCGGGAGCATGGGCCGCCAGGTAAAGGGCGGCCTGGGCTACCTGCTCCGGCGTTATCCAGGCCGGGTCTCCGCCGGGATGGTATTCCCTGGCCATGTCCGTGTCCACCCAGCCGGGGTTGATGCCATTTACCTGTATGCCATGGGAACGCAGGGAGTGGGCCAGGGATGCGGTGTATCCGACTACGCCCCATTTTGAGGCGTTGTAGGCCCCGTTGTCACCTTCTACCTGCCGTCCGGAAGAGGACCCGATGTTGATGATTCTGCCACAGTTGCGCCGCATCATGTGGGGAATTACCGCGCGGGAGACCAGGTGCATGCCGCGCAGGTTGGTGTCCATAACGTAGTCCCACTGCTCCATTGTGGTTTGCCATACGGGCACATCGTAGGTGATAACGCCTGCGTTGTTGACGAGGAGGTCCAGGCGGCCCCACCGGTCCACAATTTCCCGGGACACCGCCGCAGCGTCTTCCTCCCGGGTAACGTCCAGGGAGAAAGCCAGAGCGCAGCCGCCGGCCGAGGCAATGTCGTCCACCACCTGGGCCAGGTTGGCCTTGTTGCGACCGGTAACGGCGACCCGGGCTCCCTCGCGGGCGAAGGCCAGGGCAATGGCCCGGCCAATACCCCGTCCGGCGCCCGTGACCAATGCGACTTGATCCTGGAGCAGCATATGCCTGCCTGCAGTCCCTCCCTGTGCTGGTGGCTTCCGGTGTCCGCCGGAAGCGGTGGGCCGGGTAAGTCCGGCGCTGTGTCTTACTGGAAACGGTTTACATCAGACCAGTTCATGGGCTACCCGCCGGGCTTCGCGGGTTGCCCATTGGTCGGCCGCCAGGAGGTCTTCCAGGGTGGCGGTAGAGGCGGGAGTGTACGCGTCCACCACCGTTTCCACCACGCGGTGGATGTCGGTGAAGCCGATTTTGCCCTGAAGGAAGCTGTTTACCGCCACCTCGTCGGCGGCGCTGAGGACGGCCGGATAGGCGCCGCCCCGCTGGGCAGTGGACAGGGCCAGGGTGAAGCATGGGTACCGCTCCGGTTCCATGGGTCGGAATTCCAGGCTCTGGGCTATGCCGGTGTCCAGGCGGGGGATGAGGGAATCATCCGGGTTGCGCAGCCGCTGCGGGTAAAAGAGGGCGTACTGGATGGGCAGGCGCATGCTGGGGGGCCCCATCTGGGCCTTTACCGAGCCGTCCGCAAATTCGACCATGGAGTGGATGGTGCTCTGGGGGTGGATTACCACCTCAATGTCCTGCCAGGGGACGTCGAACAGCCAGTGAGACTCGATAACCTCAAAGGCCTTGTTCATCAGGGTGGCGGAATCGATGGTTATCTTGGGGCCCATCTGCCAGGTGGGGTGCCGCAGGGCCTGCTCCGGGGTTACCGACTCCAGTTCGTCGAGGGGCATGGTACGGAAGGGCCCGCCGGAGGCCGTAATGATCAACCGCCGGATGGACCCGGATTCACCCTGAAGGCATTGCCAGATGGCGCTGGGCTCGCTGTCCACGGGCAGGATGACGCCGCCGAAGCGATTTTCCCATTCCTTGAGCAGGGGACCGGCCATGACGATGGGTTCCTTGTTGGACAGAGCCACCGCCTTGCCGCACCCGAGGGCGTTGAGGATGGGGACCAGGCCGGCCGCGCCGGTGGTGGCGGCCATCACCACCTCCACCTCGGGGAGGCAGACCATTTCCTCCATCGGCAGAAACTGGGCCTTGACCGGCGAAGGATGGGGCGGGTCGATACAGAAAACGTAACGGGGGTGAAATTCGGCGACCTGCCGGTGGAACAGGTCGTGGTTAACGCCGGCGGCCAGGCCAACCACATCAAACTCTTCGGGAAAGGCCCGTACGATGTCGAGGGTCTGGCGGCCAATGGACCCGGTGCTGCCCAGGACGACGATTTTCTTCACGGCTAAAGCACCGCCACTAGCAGATAGTACACCGTCGGAATGGTGAACAGGAGACTGTCCAGCCGGTCCAGGATTCCACCGTGACCGGGCATCAGGTTTCCCGAGTCCTTAAGGCGAGAGAGGCGCTTGAGCCGGGACTCGGCCAAGTCGCCCAATTGAGAAGCTACACCCACTGTAGCACCAATCAGGACGGGTTGCCAATTCCAGGCGTTCCAGGCCCCTTCCCACCACGTGGGGCCCAGCCCCAGGTTGAGGGTCCGGTCAAGAACGATTGCAGCGAGAAGGGCGAACAGGAACCCACCCACGGCGCCCTCCCAGGTCTTGTTGGGGCTGGTGACCGGCGCCATCTTATGCCGGCCGAGGGACCGTCCCACCAGGAAGGCGCCGGTATCGGTGGCGAAGTTGGCCAGTAGGGCGAAGAGAAGCCAGTTTCGCCCCACTTCATAGATGGTGGGCCCGGTATCGGGGGAGAAATAGAGGGGGTCCAGGAAGAAAAAGACCTCGCCCACCTGGGCCAGGGCCATAACGTGGGCCAGCAGGAAGCCGGTGTAAACGGGGCCACCCAGGAGGTAGGCCAGGGCCGCCGGCCAGCGGGCGTCACGGTAGAAGGCAATGAGCCACAGGATGGAGAGGAAGGACCCGGCAAGGAAAACGGCCAGGGAAATGGCCCACAGGTGCAGAACTCCCTCGGCTGCCGCGCCGCCGATGACGAAGGCGGCCGCCCATGCCGCGCCCAGCAGGGTGGGCAGGGGTGTGGGCGCGGGTTGGTCCTGCGATGGTTCAGGTGTTGGTTCGATCTCAGAGGACGGTGGGGCCGGTCCTTCGTCGGATGCAATGTCAGTTGGCGTGGATTGCAGGCTTGCCTGGGGCGAGTATCCGGACTCCGGGGTTGGCGGACCTGAATGGGGCGCGTCCGAAGGGATCTGGAAAGAGAGCGCAGCGCCGGCTGCCTCAGAGGAATGTGGGTTGCCGGTTCGGACCGGCGGCAGGCCGGCTTCAGCAGGTCCGGACTCGACGGGCGAAGGGTTCGGCGGGTGAAACCAGTAAAACTCCCGGAGGGCCAGGATGACGGCGATGAGGGTGACGAGGAACACCCAGAAGAGGCCGGCCCAGAGGGCGCCAAGCAGGATGGCCAGGCCGGTCAGGCCGGTGATGGTCCGAAGCAGCAAGGGGACTAACCCCCGGTATCGGGGACGACGTTTCCGAAACGGCGCTGGCGTTGACTGTAGGCGGCCAGGGCGCGATCTACTTCCTGGGCGTCCAGGTCGGGCCACAGGACGGGGGTATGGTAATACTCGCTGTAGGCGGACTGCCAGAGGAGAAAGTTGCTGATTCGCAGCTCGCCGCCGGTGCGGATAATCAGGTCGGGGTCGGGGCAGTGGGCGGTGAAGAGCTTTCGGCTGAAGAGTTCTTCGGTAACCTCGTCGGGAGAGACGCCCTCGCGAATCAACTGGCGGACCGCGGCCAGGATTTCCTGCCGTCCTCCGTAGTCGAAGGCGACGTTGAGGACGATGCCGGTGTTGTCGCGGGTCTGGCGCTGGATCTGTTCCACAGCATGGCGGATGGCGGGCGAGAGGCGTACAGCATTGCCGATGTGGATAACGCGGACGTTCTTCTCGTTGAACTGGTCTGCTTCCCTCTGCAGGGCTTCGTGCAGCAGGTCGATGATGCCCTCAACCTCGGAGGAGGGGCGGGACCAGTTTTCGGTGGAAAAGGCGTAGATGGTGAGGTACCGGACGCCGCGCCGGGCCAGCAAGTCCACCACGCGGGGGATGGCGTTGACGCCCTCGCGGTGGCCGGCGAGACGGGGAAGGCCCTGTTGTTCAGCCCAGCGGCCGTTGCCGTCCATGATTATGGCAACGTGGCGTGGCACCCCATCCGGCGGTTGGACAGCGGCGGTCGCGTCCTCTTTCCCGGGGTGCCCGGCCGCCCGGAAAACAGGGGTATCAGGTAGGTTGGCCGGGCCGGTATGGGCTTCCATCTCCTGATCCGGGGCTAGACCTGCATAATCTCCGCTTCTTTAGCGGTGGAGACCTGGTCTATGCTTTTGATGAAGGTATCGGTGGTCTTTTGCAGCTGGTCCTGGCTGCGGCGGTTTTCGTCCTGGGAAATGGCCTTGTCGCGTTCCAGCTTGCGCAGGGATTCCAGGCCGTCGCGGCGCACGTTGCGGACCGACACCTTGCCGTCTTCGATCTTGCGCTTGAGCAGCCGCACCAATTCCTGGCGCCGCTCCTGATTGAGCGGGGGGATGGGGACGGTAATGATGTTGCCGTCGTTGGAAGGGTTGAAACCCATTTCGGACTGCATCAGGCTGCGCTCAATGTCCCGCAGAGCTTGCCGGTCCCAGGGCTGGATCATAATCGCCCTGGCATCGGGGGCGGAAATCGAGGCTATCTGCTTCAGCGGGGTGGGAGACCCGTAGTAGTCCACGTTGACATTTTCGACCAGGGACGGGGTGGCGCGACCGGTGCGCAGGGTGGCCAGTTCCCTTTCCAGGGCTTCCATGGTGCGGCCCATCTTGCGCTCCACCTCGGTCAAAACGGCTTCCGGGGTTAGCTGGTTGTCGAGGTTGTTGTCCTGTTCTGGCATTTACTATTCCTCCCGTTGCATTGCCTTACTGGGGGATAACGGGGTTCCGCGAAAGCGGTCCAGATGTGCCGGGGAACCTGCGTCTGGCCGCCCGCCGCAGTTCAGTCGGAAGCGGTAATGGTGGTGCCCACCGGGTCCCCGCTGAGAATGCTCTGCATGCTGTCCTGCTCGAAGATGTTGAATACAACGATGGGAAGCTTGTTCTCCATGCAAAGGGAAACGGCGGTGGAGTCCATAACTTCGAGCCGCCGGTTCAGGGCTTCCAGGTAGTCCAGGCTGGCGAAGCGCTTGGCGTCGGGATTGATGTGGGGGTTTGAGTCATAGACGCCGTCCACGTTGTTCTTGGCCATAAGGAGGACCTCGGCGCCGATTTCCAGGGCCCTCAGGGCGGAAGCCGTGTCGGTGGTCATAAACGGGTTGCCGGTACCGGCGGAGAAGATGACCACGCGACCCTTTTCCAGGTGCCTCATAGCCCGGCGGCGAATGTAAGGCTCGGCCACCGCCTGGATTTGCAGCGCGCTCTGGGTACGGGTAATTATGCCCCGTTTTTCCAGGGCGTCCTGCAGGGCAAGGGCGTTGATGATGGTAGCCAGCATGCCGGAATAGTCGGCAGTGGCCCGATCCATACCCCAGCGCTCGGCCTGGCCTCCCCGCCAGATGTTGCCCCCGCCGATAACAATGGCAAGCTGGATTCCCATCCGGTGGATCTGGCCGATCTGCTGGGCCATGTAATTGACCGCTTCGGGGTCGATACCGGTGGTGGCGGACCCCTTCAGGGATTCGCCGCTGATCTTGAGCAATACCCGTTGGTACTTGGGAGCAACCATATACAGGTGAAAATTACTCTTCGAGGGCCAGGCGGCTGAAGCGCACCACCCGGACGTTTTCGCCAACCTTGGCGGCCAGTTCCTGAACGATATCGCCCACCACCTTGGAGCTGTCCTTTATGAAGGTCTGCTGCATCAGGCACACTTCGCTGGCGGGCCGGCTGTCGCCGTCCTCCTGGTCTCCGTCGGTAACGTAGGCGGGGCCCATGGCAGCCACCTGCATGGCGATGTCGTGGGCTACCTGCTTGAACTCGTCGTTGCGGGCCACAAAGTCTGTCTCACAGCCCAGTTCCACCAGGGCGCCAACGCGACCGCCGGTGTGGATGTAGGCTTCGATGACGCCCTCGGTGGTTTCCCGATCGGCCCGACGGGCGGCGCGGGCGAAGCCCTTTTGACGCAGGGCTTCGGCGGCCTTGTTCATATCGTTATCATTGTCTTCCAGGGCTTGCTTACAGTCCATAATGCCGGCCCCGGTCTGTTCACGCAGGGTCCGGATTTCTTCAACGCTAGCTGGCAAGAATTTCCTCCGTGTCTTCTTTAGTCGTTTTCTCTTACTACCCTGTAAGAGTTGCGGGGTGGTGTCCCATTGGTCAGCGCGCCGGTGGCCGGTAAAGGGAGACCTGACCAGGGCTCCGGCAGACGCATCTGAATGCATTGCCGCAAAGACTTCTAAGCAGAAGCTTCTCCAGTGAGAAAAGCCTCTGCGCCAGGAGAGCCAGGGAGCAAAAGTACACCATTAACTTCCACGCCAAAACGTTCATATGCCTCTTTCCGGCGCTTCCGCTGGGCCCTCTTTTCGTTTTCCCTTATGTTCTTTATGGCGTCGGGAATCAGCAATACCATTCGTCCGACCACTTCGACTACAATAGTCAGCGCAATGGATATGCCCATTGCCACGCTGAGTATATCGGCTAGCAAGGCCAGCCAGTCATCATTGCACCTGGGAGATTACCAGCGCCTTACAGTCAGGATAGCGATGCCCACCAGATAGGATATGTAGTACGCTATCCAGTACTTGCCGATAAATCTGCCGTTCAGCTGCCTTCCAGATGGGCGGCACGTCTAATTCGGCGCCTTTCTTAGCCTTAGCTCCCTTCCTCCCCTTCGCCGCGGTTGGACTGTTCCATCAGCTGGGCCAGGTCGTCCAGGGGCATGGAGGCCAGGGCGACGTGCTCCGCCTCTTCGTCGGATAGTTCCTCTCCGGCCTCGGCGGCCAGGGCGTCGGCTTCAGCCTGGGCCGCGGCCTCGGCCTGGGCCTGCTGTTCGGCGAGCATTGCTTCCCGTTCAGCCTTGCCTTCCAGGATGGCGTTGGCCAGGCGGCCGGTGACCAGCCGGATGGAGCGCACCGCATCGTCGTTGCCGGGGATGGGGTGGCTGACCAGTTCCGGGTTGGTGTCGGTGTCAACGATGGCGAATATGGGAATCCCCATGCGCCGGGCCTCGGCCACGCAGATATCTTC
>JAPPJA010000178.1 GCA_028874675.1 Chloroflexota bacterium | reverse complement strand
TACCAGTGCCGTGCGCTTCCACAAAGTCAACCTCTGAAGGCAGGACTCCGGCGTCGGCAAGCGCCGCTTCCATCACCTGTTCCAGGGCCGGGGTGTGCGGGACAGTCAGGCCGACGCTGGCGCCGCCGTTGTTCACTGCCGACCCCCTGATGACCGCCCAAATCGGGTCGCCGTCGGCCTCTGCTTGACTCAGTCGCTTCAGCACGACGACGCCACAGCCTTCGCCCCGAACGTACCCGTTGGCGGAAGCGTCAAAGGTCTTGCACTGGCCGTCCGGTGACAGCATCATGGCATTGGCGCGCAGCTCGTATATTCGGGCGTTCAGGAGAGCCTGAACGCCACCTGCAATTGCCAGGTCAGCCTTGCCCTGCTGCAGGTCTGCCACCGCGTCATTTACCGCCACCATAGCCGACGCGCAGGCAGCATCGACCGCCTTTGCCGGCCCCATCAGGCCGAGGACGAAAGAGACGCGGCCGCTGGCGCCATTGAGGTTGGTGCCGGTGAGAGCGTAAAGACTCCCCGCAGCTTCTGTCTGCTGGCTGGAGTCCACCACCAGCATCCGGTACTCGTCGTTGCTGATGCCGGCATAAACGCCGGTGCGGCTTCCCTTCAGTCGCGAGGGGTCTATTCCCGCGTCCTCGAGCGCGAGCCAGCTGGTCTCCAGCATCATGCGCTGCTGCGGGTCCAGCAGTTCCGCCTCGACTGGCGAGATTCGGAAGAAGGAGGCGTCGAACCGGTCCACGTCCTCAACAAATGCGCCGTAGCGGCAAGCCTCGTGGGAGACTTCAGGGTCTCGGATGAGATTGCCCAGGCGGCCCACACCGGATCCTGGCACGCCCTCAGTTACCGCGTTTTTGCCCTCCACCAGCAACTGCCAGAAGGCATCAAGGTCGTTCGCGCCAGGAAAACGGCAGGCCATGCCAATGATGGCGATGGGCTCCCCGTTTCGGAAAGCGCCCTGTTCCCGGTGCGCAGGGGCGGAGTCCGGCGGCCTCAAAGGACTGGCACTTTCACTTGACATCATCAGGCACCTACCCTCTCGGACCGGCGTACCGGCATTAACTTTCCACGATTAAAACTATTAGGCCCCGGGCTGGGTGCAGTTAATTTTAATTATGGTATTGATATTTATTGTACGGAAGAAATGGCCGAAGTGCATCCCATTGCATCGCGGGGAGACTGGGCAATCGCGTCTTACATAGAGGCTGGTACTTCAAAACCTGGTAATACCGTCCTTAGCCCTTCGGCCTGGCACAGGGTGGCAGTCAGTTAAGGCGCGATTGCACTGATAGTGGGGGCTGGCCAGCCACCCATGTCCCTGGGCGTCAACTTCGGGCTAACATGTCATACCAGGCCCCAGGCGGAGGGCTGCGGCTGCTGACGGCCCCGCAGTGTATTCGTCAGCCCGCAGAGATTCTCCAGTGGAAAAAGCAAGTTGGGGTGGAGCGGGCGCGACACACTCGGGAAGGGGACCTTCCGGGCGGCCCTCGTTCCGAAATGCGGCCGCTTGCCCGGTTGCGGGCGTTGAGGAAGTTGGAAGGCGCTTCGGGCTGCCGGGGTCAGGCGCTGGTAATAGCCCGGCTCCTTCAGCACACGGTAGGGAAATCGTCGCCTTCAAATAGGCCATTCTCGCGCTGGAGACCGCGGACGTAGCAGATGATGCTGTCCACCTCTGGCTCATTCAAGCCGGCGACGGGGGCCATATTTCCGAAAGTCCAGTGGTGCTGGCGTACACCCACCTTTACGGCATTGTGAAAGCTGGTATCGGGGTGATGGCCGGGATGGTAAACGCGGTGGATCAGTGTTGGCCCCAGATCGCTGCCGGCCGCTTCCAGCCCGTGACATGCGGAGCAATTGGCATTGAACAACTCTTCGCCGCTCTGGGCCATGGCGGCACGGGTGGTCTCAGGCGTCGTACCGTTTCCTTCGAGCCCGTTGTTGCCGGAACCGTCGTCACCCTGGCACCCAATCATTAGCAGGCAGGCCAGCAGGACCACCAGACCGGCCTGAAATTGGAGGTTTCTCCGGCGACGTGCACCCATCAAGCAATCCAGGGGCCCGACAATCCCCGCCTTTGATAAATTGGTCCACGAATGGCTGTCATTCGAGAAGGAAGCCTTCGTAACCATTGGCCGCCACGTCAGCCCGCTTGGCCCTCATTACGGGAGCGGTGTCCGGGCTGGTCAGGAGGGCCCGGGCCTTGCCCGGGATGTTGGCGCCCACAAACCACGAGTTGGCCTGGCTGCGAAGAATTTTGGAGCCGGCTTCATTGACGTGGTTTACCCAGTCATCCTCCGCCTCGATGGTCGGAGAAATGCGGACGTATTCGTTCTCCCGAACGTAGCGGATGCACTCGGATACCCACTCAACCAGCGGTTCCGCGGCGCGCACAAAGTTTCCGACCGAGGCCGCGTTGATGGTGAACATGTTGGGGAACCCATTGCTCTGAATACCCATGTAGGTGCGCGGACCGTTGCTGAACTTGTCCCGGAGCTGTTCGCCGCCGATTCCCCTGATGTCGATCCGGTTCAGCGAGCCGGTCACCGCATCGTACCCGGTGGCGAATATTATGACGTCAAGTTCGTACTCGGCGTCGCTGGTCCTGAGGCCGGTGGGAGTCAGGCGTTGGATGGGGGCTTTCTTGACGTCCACCAGCAGCACGTTGTCCCGGTTATAAACCTCGTAGTAGCCACTCTCGCAGGGGAGCCGCTTGGAACCGAACATGTGGTCCTTGGGTACGAGCATCTCGGCGACTTCGGGGTCATGCACACGCTCCCTGATCTTGTTCCGGATGAACTCGGCGTAATCCTCGTTGGCTTCCCCGGGCAGCATCAAGTCGTAGAAGTTGGACAGCCACTTGGCAAAACCCGGTTCCTTCCACAGCCGCTCATACTGTTCCTGCCGCTCTTCGGCGGATACGTCGAGCGCGGAACGAGGATCGAACACATGGACAAAGGAGCCGGCGGTTTCGCTGCAGCGGCGAAATATTTCGGGGTAGCTGGCCTTGATTTCCCGCTGCATCTCATCGGTGATGGGGCCATTGCGCAGGGGGGCGCAAAAATTGGGCGTGCGCTGGAACACAGTCAGGTGCCCCACTTCTTTGGCGATTTCGGTGATCAACTGGACCGCGGTGGCCCCCGTACCGATTACGCCCACCCGCTTTCCGGCGAGGTCCATGCCCTCTTTGGGCCACCGGCCGGTGTGGCACCACTGACCCTGGTAGGTATCCAGACCCTCGAAGTCGGGAATGTAGTGGGCGGATAGCAGGCCAACTGCGGTAACCAGGAAGGGCGCCCGGGTCCGGTGGCCGTCGGCGATTTCAACCAGCCAGGTATTGCGGTCTTCCTCGAAGGTGCAGGAAGCCACCCGGGAATTGAAGCGAATGTCCCGCTTCAGGTCGAACTTGTCGGCCACGTAGTTCAGGTAGCGTTCGTTTTCGGGCTGGCCGGAGTAGAGCTCTTTCCAGTCCCATTCCTGGAGCAGTTCTTCAGAAAAGGAATAGCCGTAGCTGAAGCTCTCGGAATCGAACCTGGCGCCGGGATACCGGTTCCAGTACCAGGTGCCGCCTACGCCGTCGCCATCTTCAAACACCCTGACCGCCATGCCCAGTTTGCGCAGGCAATACAGTTGGTAGAGCCCGGTGACCCCGGCGCCTATGACTATGGCGTCAAAGTATTCTACCTGGCCGGTGGGGACAGCCTTTTCTAATCGTTGCGCAGCCATATCTGTTTCTCCGATTATAGGAGTCGGACTAAATATACCAAAAAATGCACTTCGGGAACGAGGCCCCGGCATTTTCCGAGCCACTCAAATACAGATGGCTTGCGGGACCGAGCAGACCCGGATGCCTGGTCCAACGCTATTCGACAGGCCTAAAGATTGACCTATAACAATTTGGGCAGAAGGCAGGAGACCCTGGGTGGCCAAATTCTTTTGATATAATGTGCCAATTCTTTGGCTGACCCTGTTTTCGGGCGAACTGGAGGAATTCCCATTGGCTGCTTCTGAGATTAACGAACACGTCCGTTACGAACCGAGCGAGAGTCCTCCTACGCCCATCGCGGTGGGGGCGGCCATTCAAGCCACCATTCTAATGATTACTCCGGTGGTCCTGACGGTGGTCATCGTGCTGCGCATTGCCGACCAGCCCCAGGAGCTGATCGTCTGGGGAGCGTTCGGCGCGCTGCTGGTGAGCGGATTGACCACCATCCTGCAGGCGGCAGGCGTCGGGCGGTTCGGGTCGGGCCACGTGCTGCTGATGGGAACCTCGGGGGCGTTCATTGCGGTATGTATAGCCGCCCTGACCACGGCCGGACCGGCGACCATGGCCAGCCTGATAGTAATTTCGTCCCTGTTCCAGTTTCTGCTGGCTTACCGCCTGTCGGTGCTGCGGAGAATTTTCACGCCCGTGGTAACCGGGACTGTGATCATGCTGATTGCGGCAACGGTCTTTCCCGTAGTTTTCGACTCGCTTACAGACGTCCCCGACGGTACCCACAGGGCGGGGGCGCCGCTGGCCGCGGGTCTTACCATTCTGATTGTGACCGGGCTGGTTATAAGGGGGCCGGCGAAGCTTCGCTTGTGGTCGCCGATCATTGGCATAGTTGCGGGCTCCGCAGTTGGGGCTGCCTTTGGAATGTATGACGTCCAACCAATTCTGGATGCCCCCTGGTTCGGGGTGCCCTTCGGTTCGTGGCCTGGGCTGGACTTGACGCCGGACCACAAGTTCTGGGCGCTGCTGCCGGCCTTCGTCATTGTCACGCTGGTAGGGGCAATTGAGACCATCGGGGACGGGGTAGCCATCCAGAGGGTTTCGCAGCGGCGGCGGCAGGCGACGGACTTCCGTGTGGTGCAGGGCGCGCTTAACGCGGACGGCACTGGCAACCTGCTGTCGGGGCTGGCCGGCACCCTGCCGAACACCACCTATTCGACCAGCATCTCTCTCGCGGAGGTTACGGGAATTGGGTCGAGGCGCGTGGGAATATACATCGGGGCCCTCATCGCGGCGACGGCCTTCTTCCCCAAGGTGGCCGCCTTGATAATCGCCATACCCACGCCGGTGGCGGCGGCGTACATTACGGTGCTGCTGGGACTGCTCTTCGTGCAGGGGATGAAGATTGTCATTCAGGACGGGGTGGACCACAGGAAGGCCACGGTGGCGGGCGTAGCCTTCTGGCTGGGCACCGGCTTCCAGAACCAGTGGATATTTGGAGACATGCTGGGAGAGGGGTTCCTGGCAGTGCTACTGGGGAACGGGATGACCTCGGGGGCCATTGTGGCCGTTGCGATGGTGGCCTTCCTGGAACTCACCTCGGCGCGCCGCCGCAAGCTGGTTGTAGGGGTGGACGAGGAGGCATTGCCAAAACTGAGAGAGTTCCTCAGCCAGTTTGCATCGAGAGCAGGATGGAACGAGGAATCCACCCACCGGCTGGCGCTGGTGGGGGAGGAAACACTGCACAGCATCGCCTCGGAGGCGGACGATGAGGAGGACAGCCGACCGCGTCGCCTGATGGTCAAGATACGGCACACGACGGGAGGGGCCGAGCTGGAGTTTGTGTCCGGACACCAGGGCGACAACCTGGAAGACCAGCTGACCTACCTGCAGGAGCCCTCGGACATCCCCGAAGTACGGGAGATTTCATTCAGGCTGCTGCGCCACTACGCATCGTCGGTGCGGCACCAGAAATACCACGGCATTGACGTGGTGTCGGTGGACGTGGCGGGTTCACGGTAGGGCCGCCGCGAATCTGGTAGGGCCAGCGGGAATCAGTTGCCGCCCAGGCGGTGGCTGTCCAGGTAGCGGCGGGCCGATGCCAGCACCATGTCCGGGTCCTCCATGGCAACGAAGTGGGAACCCCGGGGCAGGGTCTCCATCCGGGCCCCCTTTACCTCGCTGAGGAAGTACTTGATCTCGTCGCTGTTGCGGGCGCCCTCGTCCGGGTAGTTGCCGGTATTGCCCAGCAGCAACAGGTACTCGCCGCCCAGTCCCTTAAGGTAGGGAGTGGGATTGAGGGAGTGGCGCGCCTCGTAGTAGATGGCCTCGACCTCGGTGGGGCACTTGAGCTCAGCCTTGCCATCGTCGAGAAGCCGGGTCCCCCCGTAGATGTAGTCACGCACGGCGTCATCGGTCCAGGTGCTGAAGACCCGACGATTGCGGTAGGCGTCGTACATGACCTCGCGAGACTCCCAGATGGCCCGCTTGTTGCGGGTCCGGTTCATTCGCTCTTCACGCTCTTCCGGGTTATAGACCTCCAGCGCCGGGCCGACGCGGGTGTCCACCAGCACGGTGGGGCCCATGGTGCCGGGGGCCTTGTGGTTGGCAATCATGATGGTCATTCCGCCGGCGGAATGACCAATGGCGTAGGGTGGCTGGGCGGGATTAAGAGCCCGTACCAGGCCAACGACGTCCTCGGCCATGTTATCGAAGGTGTATCCACCCGGTTTGTCGGTATCGCCGTGGCCCCGCAGGTCCAGGGAGAGGACGTGATAGTCCCGTGCCAGGTCCTCGGCCAGGGGACGCCAGACCATGGCGCACAAGCCTATGCCATGGGTCATTATCAGTGGGGGATTTGACGGGTCGCCCCAGGAGAGACAGTGCAGGTTGATGCCGTTGGCCTGGAAATACTTGCTGGTGGGTTCCAAGGTTTCCTCCGGTTTCTTTTTGTCCACTGATGGGCACGAATGATCGCCAGCCGGGGCCGGTGTTGTGAATGGAACGGGCGTGGGTTGGCCCTCCCCCAGGAATGTGACCGGGAGCCTGCTGTCTCCGTTTGCAAGTATCCGGTGGCTGGTCTGCGCCTCAGGCTGAACGTCAAAGAAGGTTCCACCTGGGTTGCTTGGCGGCCGCCTGTTTCAGGTGGTCCACAATCCATTCCCGAACTTCCGGGGCGATATAGAAGGTGGGGCGGATCAGTTCGCTCTCGTCCGCCACCAGGCCTTCTTCGACCGCCAGCCGGGCTTCCGGGGTGCCGGGCATGATGCTCACGCCAACCCGCAGGTTTGCCATTGAAGGCCGGATGCCGCGAAGGAAGGCCAGCTTCTCTTCCACCGATTCCCTGGTCTCGCCCGGTTCCCCGAAACGCTGGGCGATGGTGTAGTTGAGGCCGCCCTCCTCGCAGGTACGGCAGGTTGCCAGCATGGGGTCCATCCTCTCGCCCAGGGTGGTCCCATCGTGGCTGTCCCCCCGCATGTTGCCCATCATAACCAGGACACAGCCGGCGTCTTTCATCATGCCGACCAGCTCCGAATCGCAGCTGTATGGGGCCAGGCCGGTGGTCCAGTGGACGCCGACATCAGCGTCGGACAGAGCCTGGCAAAGCTGCTTGGCATGAGCCAGGGGAATGTTGAAGCCATTGTCGATGAAGTGGACCTTGCGGAGGCGGAAGCGGGCTTCCATATCCTGAACTTCCTGTACCACCTCTTCGATGGGCCGAATGACGCGCCAGGCGCTGCGTTCCGACGGCTCGGACCCGGGAGAAGTTGGATAGTTGAAGTCGCCCAGCTTGGTGACGATGCCCACGCCGAACCCGGCCAGGCGGTACTTTTCCATGTCCAGTTCGTCGAACCGGGGAGGCATGGAGAAGTCGGACCGGCAGCGCATGCCGTTGAACTGGATGCCGGACTCATTGCGGTACACCAGGCCGGGCAGGTCCAGGTAGGAGGGTTCGCCAATCTCGATTCGGCCCGCCAGTTCGGCAAAAGTCTCACCGGCGTCGCCGGCGAGGCCAAGGTCGGGTTCCAGGTAGGCAAAACACTCGTTGGGCAGGAGGCTGAAGGCTGGGCCGCCGCAAACAATGGGAGCGGAGGAGCCCTCGCGAATCTTGTCGATTACTTCCCTGGTGATGGGCAGGGCCCACTGAGGGTCAAGGTAGCTGTGGTTGCTCAGGTTGCGCAGGGACAACCCTACCAGCTCGGGCTGAAATTCGTGGACTGCTGCCTCCACGTCGGCAAGGTAGTCGTCGGAAAACATGAGGTCCAGAACCTTGAGCTGGTGACGGTCCGGGTCCAGGTGACCGGCCACGTAGGCCATGCCGATGGGCAGAGGCTGGGCGTTCATCCGGCTTACCAGGCGGTTGTGCCTGTTGGTAGCAATCAACAGTATCCGCATCCCGAAAACTCCTTGCCTGGGTGGTTGCAGAGTCAATATACGTTATCCGTAGTGATAGGGCAATTGGGGATTACCCTTGCTTCCAGCCTTCTGTGATTGCCTTAACCCCCGCCGTTTTCACAGGGTGAGAGGGGAGAGATACATTGGTCTGCCTCCACGCGCAGCTGCATTGGGGTTACTGATTCTCGGCCTTGTCCACCGTACTCCTCAAATTGACAGGGCCTTACCCTTGTGCTACGTTTGGCCCGTTCGCGGCCAGGCCCGCGAACGGGTGTTGACCGTAAAATTAGCCCCTTACGGACTGGCTGCCGCCGGAGAAGACAACCATGCGAAGTATCGACATTCACGCCCATTTGACCCCCCAATGTTTCTGGAAGTCCACCGAAAGCGGCGGGGACTGGCACAGCCTGCGCCGAGAACAGGACGACCGGGGCCGCGAAATCGCCATCGTGGGCGACCGGCGGGGCGGGTTGCCGCCCAAGGCCCGCTGGACGCCCGAAGAGCGGATGGCGGATATGGATTCGCTGGGAGTGGACGTACACGTCCTTTCTCCCTATTCAGGGTTTTACAATTACAGCCTGGATGCCTCAGTGGCAGTCGCAACCTCCCGGGATTCCAACAACGAAATCGCGGAGATGGTCAAGGCCTGGCCAAACCGATTTGCCGGGCTGGGTACCCTGCCTATGCAGGACGTTAACGCCGCCGTAGCCGAGCTGGAACGGATTATGACCACCATGGGCTTCAAGGGCGCCATGATCGACGACAAGGTCAACGGCAAGCTGCTGGACGAGCCCGAGTTCTTGCCCTTCTGGAAAGCCGCCGAGCAGATGGGAGCCCTGATCCTGTTCCACCAGGGGGATGATACGCTGGTGGACTACCGGACCAAGCGATACCACCTGCCCAACAGCGTGGGAAACCTGGCCGACCGGACCATCACCTTCTGCTCGCTGGTAATGGGCGGGGTGATGGACGCCTGTCCCGACCTGAAGATTTGCCTGTCCCACGGGGGAGGATACACCTGCTATAACATCGGGCGCATTGACCGGGGCTGGCGTGGCCTGCCGGAAGCGCCCACCAAGCCCAGCCTGCCGCCCAGCGAGTATCTGCGGCGGTTCCACTATGATTGCATCGTTTACACCGAAGAGGCTCTGCGGTTTCTGATAGATACTGTCGGCGCCGACCGGGTGCTCTTCGGCACGGACTGGCCCTACGACATGGAGTTTGACTGGCCTGTTTCGTGGATACTGAGCCTGGACAGCATTACCCAGGAAGAGAAGGACCTGATCCTGTGGAAGAACCTGGAAACTTTGCTGGACCTGTAGCCGCGGGGACAGAACGTTAAGGGGAGACCGGTCTCTACCCACCAGCCATTGGAGGATTTCGGATGCGCAGCATTGACATCCACGCCCACACCTTTACCCCGACCATGCTGAGGACACTTGAGGCCGGCCAGGAGTGGTACGGCATGCGGTACACCAACGAAGAGAAGAGCAACATCTTCGTCCGCGAAGGCAAGATCGTAAACATTCATCCCAAGTGCAAATACACGCCCGAAGAGCGGGTGGCGGACATGGACCAATTGGGCACCGAGGTCCAGCTGGTATCACTGCATACGCCGGTCTTCGGTTATCACCTGTCCACGGCGGACGGCATAGCCCACGCGCAAGAAGTAAACAACGACATAGCGGCTTTCGTGGGCGAGTCTCCCAAGAGGCTGGCCGGGATGGCAGCGCTGCCCATGCAGGATGTGGACGCCGCGATTGCGGAACTGGGCCGGGCGGTGAACACCCTGGGGCTGAAGGGAGCGGAGCTGGACACGGTCGTCAACGGCAAGACGTGGGACGAACCGGAGTTTCTGCCCTTCTTCAAGGCCGCGGAGTCCATGGGAGCGACCCTCTTCTATCACCCCCAACCCCAGCACAACCTGATGCTGGAAAGAACGAACAAGTACGCCTTGCCCAACTGCCTGGGCGTGCCCGTGGAAGATACGCTGCTGGTGGCCGCGCTGATTTACGGCGGCGTGATGGAGAACTGTCCCGATCTGAAGGTCTGCGTGGCCCACGGCGGCGGTCCCGCCTGCTTCGGCATGGGACGGCTGGACCGGGGCTGGAAGGTGCGCTCGGAAGCCCGGGTGAACATTACCCGCCCACCCAGCTACTACCAGAGCCGCATCTACTACGACATCGTGGTCATGAGCGAGCGGTCCCTGCGCTTCCTGATTGATCAGGTGGGCATTGAGCGGGTGGTGCTGGGCAGCGACTACCCCTTTGTCCCCTGGGACCCTTCCCCGACGGGCTGGCTGCAGGGTCTGGAGAGCATTACCCAGGAAGAGAAAGACATGATCCTGTGGAAGAACCTGGAAAACCTGCTGGGGATCGAGACGACGGGATAGGAGACTCATCCACGAATAGACCCGATGAGCATGAATGTATTTCGGCGCCGACCCCTCCCCGTGTCGTCGGAGACGATGGCGGATCAGGGTTAATGCCTGCGAGATATAGAGTTCCCTGCTAACGGCGGAATAGAGCTGACGGGATTTAAGCTATGAAAAACCTCTGGTCGGAAAACGAGGCGCAGTCCCTGGATGAACTGGATAAGCTGGTTTACATGAGCCGCCTGATCGGTGCAGATCCTTCGCTGGTGGTCTGGGGCGGCGGCAACACCTCCATCAAGATTATGGAGAAGGACTTCCTGGGCCGGGATGTGGAAGTGATGCGGATAAAGGGGTCGGGGTCGGACCTGAAGTCCATGGAACGGTGGCAGTTTCCCCGGCTGGAACTGGAGAAGGTGCTGCCCGTCTTTGAGCGGGAGCAGATGTCGGACGAGGACATGGTGGACTACCTGGACCGGTGCATCCTGGACCCCAATTCTCCCCGCCCCTCCATCGAAACCCTGCTGCACGCCTTCCTGCCCTTCCACAGCGTGGCCCACTCCCACGCCGACGCGGTGGTGGGTTTGACCAACAACCGGGACGCCGACGACATTCTGAAGAAGGTGTATGGCGACAACATCGGCATCGTGGAGTATCTGCGGCCCGGGTTTCAGCTATCCAGACTGGTGGGCCTGGCGGTAAAGGAGGCGCCCAGCCTCGACGGGGTGGTGCTGGTGAACCACGGCCTGTTCACCTGGGGGAATGACCCCAGGGAAGCGTATGACCGCCATATTGACCTGGTCACCAGGGCTGAGGAGTTTGCCGCCTCGGGCGACGGCCGGTTGTTTGGCGGCTGGCAGCGCAATCCCCTGGCGCCGGACCGGCGGCGGGATATCGCGGCAGCACTGGCTCCTACATTGCGGGGACTGGTCAGCCAGCAACGCCGGTCCGTGTTGAGATTCGATGACGCGGATGACGTATTGGAGTTTACCGGTTCAGAAGAAGGTCAGGGACTCAGCGCCATCGGACCGGCCACGCCGGACCACCTGATCCACACCAAGCGAAAGCCGCTGTGGCTTGACGTGGCGGACCCGGAAGACGTGGGGGCCGTCACGGAGGAACTGCGGCGGGGAATGGCCGCCTACGCCGACGAGTACGCCGCCTGGTACCAGCAGCACACTTCCGGCGAAGACTCCATGCTGGACCCGTATCCCCGGGTGATTCTGCTGCCAGGGGTGGGCATGTGGACCACCGGCCGGGACGCGCGGGCGTCACTAATAACCAATGATATTTACCATCACACCATCAACGTGCTGCGGACGGCACAATCGGTAAGCGACTACACTTCGTTGACTCCCAGGGATGCTTACGACGCGGAATACTGGCCCCTGGAACTGTACAAGCTGACACTGGCGCCGCCGGAAAAGGAACTGGCCCGGCAGGTTGCGCTGGTTACCGGGGCAGCCAGCGGAATCGGAAAGGTGATTGCCGAGCGGCTGGCCAACGAGGGGGCCCACGTAATTGTCACTGACCTGGACGCGGAAGGGGCGCAGGATGTGGCGGCCGGGATCAACCGCAGCGCGGGCCCGGAGCGTGCCGCAGCGTTTTCGATGAACGTGGCGGACCCGGCGCAGGTGGGTGACGTTTTTCAGTCGTTGAGGCGGACTTACGGAGGGCTGGATATCCTCGTGTCCAACGCCGGAATTGCGCCGGTGGGGGCTATTGACGACCTGTCGCTGGCGGACTGGCAGCGTTCGCTGGACATTAACACCACGGGGCACTTCCTGGTTTCGGCCGAAGCTGTCAAGCTAATGAAGGAACAGGGACTGGGGGGAAGCCTGGTGTTTATCGGCACCAAGAACGTTCCGGCGCCCGGGGCGGAGTTCGGCGCTTACAGCGTGGCCAAGGCGGCGGAGGTCCAGCTGGCCCGGGTGCTGGCGCTGGAGAACGGGCAGCACGGCATTCGGGTCAACGTAGTCAACCCGGACGCGGTATTCCAGGGTTCGCAGCTATGGTCTCAGGAGCTGCGGGAGGAACGGGCGTCGGCCCACGGGGTTACCGTGGAGGGGCTGGAGGACTTCTATCGCCAGCGAAACCTGCTGAAGGCTCGAGTGTTCGCGGAGGACGTGGCGGAGACGGTGCTGTTCCTGGCCTCGGGCCGCTCGGCCAAGACCACCGGGGCGATGATTCCGGTGGATGGCGGGGTAAGGGAAGCATTCCCCAGGTAGCGGTTGACCCGCGCGGAGCCGCTCCTTCAAGGAGCTAGCAGGAGATTCCAAACATACTGTTTGTTCGGCTGATTGAAATTTGACCTTAGAGTTGGAGGGGCGCCGTATGTGGGCGCCCCTCCAGCTTTTTCTGTCCCGTTGCTTCACCGGTTTCAAATGCGGCAAATGGCTTGTCCCCAGCGCACTGCCGTCCAAGCCATTTCCCATCGAGGAGGAAATGTCCGCTCGCTGGGCAGCCGCACCTTTGGCAGTGTCAGGCTGAGCAAAGTCCAGGCATCTGAACTGTACCCTCCGGCCAGGCAACGGGAACCATGCCTGGGCCTGCTTACCGCTTGACGTACTTATCCACGCTCATGGCTCCGGTGAGGGCCAGGTAAACGTTGTCCTGGCTGTCCACCCACAGGCCGTGGGCGGAACGGGAGTCCCAGCGGGCCTGGGTACGACCGTCCTTGTCGCGGATGCTGACGCCTGGCGTTGAACCTTCCAGGGAAGATTCCGCGATGCAGAAACTGCCGTCGCTGGACTGGGAAATATCGTTCGGCCGGGTCATGTCGGTCCACATCTGCAGGAATTCGCCCTCGCCGGTGAAGACCTGGACCCGGCTGTTCTCCCGGTCGCAGACGTAGATGAGCCCTTCCTCGTCAATCAACAGGCTGTGGGGGAGGTGGAACTCGCCCGGGCCACCCTTGCCAGGCTGTCCCCAGGAGGCAATAAGGCGGCCGTCGCCGCTGAAACGATGTACCCGGCTGTTGCGGTAGCCATCGGAGACATAGATGTCGCCCGAAGGCGCGGGGAACATTTCCGAAGGGAAGTTGAAGGGTCCGGCAGCGCGGGGCACCAGGGCTCCGGCCTCTTCGCACCCGGTGTCGGAGTGGACACCCCGGTCGCCAATGACCATGAGGGGCTTGCCGTCAAGGGTGTACTTGAGGCAGACGGAATCTTCCCGGTCGGTCAGGTAAATGACGTCGTCCACGATGCAGAAACCGTGGGGCAGGTTGAAGGCGCCGATGCCCCAGGAATCAACGTAGTTGCCCTCACTATCGAAAACTACTATGGGCGGGTTCTTGCGCTGGTACACGTAAACCCGGTCCTGGGAGTCGGTGGCCACGGAGCTTACGACGCCAAAGGTCCAGCCGTCGGGCAGGCGCGCCCAGTCCTGGACCAGGTCGTAATCGTGCTTGTCGGTGTTTACCAGGGTCATCAGAGCGCCTCCTAATTTATGAAGTGCGAAGGGCGGGCCTGTAACCCGCCCCTGCCGGAATCGCGGCTGGTTTACCGCTGGCGCACCCACTTGTCCACGCTGTGGTCGGTGGTCAGGCCCAGATAGATGTCGCCCTTGGAGTCCACCCACATGCCGTGGGCGTGACGGATGGCCCAGCGGGTGATAAGGGTGCCATCGGGTTCCCAGATGCTAACGTGAGGGACGCCGTCCACTTCCTGCTCCACAATGTAGAAAATGCCGTCACTGTCGCGGGAAATATCATCTGGACCACCCATACCGCTGGTCCACTCGGTGATGTACTCGCCATCGGGGGAGAAGATCTGGACCCGGCGGTTGGCCCGGTCGCAGACATAAACCTTGCCGTCCGGGTCCACCAGGCAGCTGTGGGGTAGGTGGAAATGACCGGGTTCGGTCTTGCCGGGCTGGCCCCAGGAGGCGATCAGCTGCCCGTCGGCGGTGAAGCGGTGCATACGGGCATTGCGGTAGCCATCGGAAATGTAGATGTCGCCGGACGGGCTGGGCACCATTTCCGTGGGGTAGTTGAAGGGGCCGGCCGCCCGGGGAACCAGGTCCCCGGGACGCTCGCAGCCGGTGTCGGAGAAAACGCCCCGCTCGCCGATGACCTGCAAGGGCTTGCCGTCGAGAGTAAATTTGACCGCCACCTGGTCGGAGCGGTCGGTTATGTAAACTATGTCGTCAACAATGGTGATGCCGTGGGGGTCGGCGATGGCGCCGATACCCCAACAGTTGAGGTAGTTGCCGTCGGAGTCGAATACCATGACGGGCGGGTCCTGCCGCTGGAACACGTAAACGCGGTCCTGGGAATCGGTGGCCACGGCGCTGACGATGCCCAGGGATTCTCCCTCGGGAAGTTTGGGCCAGTCCTGGATGAGTTCATAGGTGTATTTGCCGGTGCCGGCAGTAGTCATGCTGGTGCCCCCCCTATGCAATTAAAGTCGGTCGGAATTCAAGCGCAAGTCTAAATGGGGCCGATTTCGGTGTCAAACGGGGCGGGGTGGCAGGGAAATCCCGTAACCCTACAGTCCCGATTCGGCGGAGCCTCAGCCCAGGAACCCGGACAGAATGCTGTCCCGAATGGTTTGGGCAACCAGTTCAGGCCGCTGGACGGGAACGTCGTGGATACTGTCCTCCAGCCAGACTACCTTGACCCTTAGCAGCAGGTCCCTGGCTTTGGCCACCGATTCCTCACGCCGAAAGGTACGCTCGGCCACGGAGTCGTCATTGGCCATCCTGGCCGGCAGCATCAGTGTTGGGCAAGGGACCTGGGGATATAGCTGGGACGGGTGATGATCCCAGAGGGCGTCAATTATCCGGAGGTGGTTTTCGCGACTGAGACGAGTGCGGACTGTGCCGTCTTCCAGCGCCTCAAAGT
>JAPPJA010000438.1 GCA_028874675.1 Chloroflexota bacterium | reverse complement strand
GCGGGAACCTCGCTGGCCGAAGTCCGGACTCCTCCTGCATCAATCATGACGTGCCGATTCGCCGACACTCCCCAACCCCGCCCGGCTCCCCGCCAACCCCGCCCGGCGCCCCGAAACGTTCACAAAATCCGTAGTCCATCAGGGTACATTTCCCGGCGCAAATCGGTATAATCCGGGGCGTGGTCACACGATTCCTGATTGGTGAGGTGGAGCGATGTTGCAGCGAATGATCGGCGCGGCCCTTTTCAATGCCCAGACCTACGAGGAAGTGGAGGCAGACCAGAACGCCCTGGGTCAGGCCCTGACCGTGGTGGTCCTGGTCACCATCTGCGGCGCCATCGGTGGCCTGGTCGGCGATATCATCGAAGGCGCCACGGCGCTGGGCCTCTTCGTGGGACTGTGCATCGGCCTGGCCTTTGGCATCGTCCGTTGGGCCCTGTGGGTCACCGTCATCCTGATGGTGGGCCGGGGCCTGCTGCGGACCAGCGACACCCAGACCAACTGGTCGGAGGTGGGCCGGGTCCTGGGGTTCGCCTACACCCCCGGCCTGCTGTCCATCTTCTCCTGGATCCCGGGCATAGGCTGGCTCATTGTTGTGGTCGCCTTCTTCTGGACCCTGGCCGCTGCGATTATGGGCGTACGCCAGGCCATGGACTTCGACAACACCGGCCGGGCTATCCTGGTGGTGGTAGTCGCCGGCGTCGTCGGCTTCATCCCCTGGGGTATCCTCTGGCTGATCCAGGCTGCGATTCTCGCCTGACCCGCCCGGATTGAACCGTACAGGTTAAGGGGAAGGGCGCTTCCTTCCCCTTAACAAGCGGCCGCCTCTTTCCCTCATTCCGGCCGCTTTCCCGCCTCCCCGCGTACGAGAAGCGGACCAGGAAAACCCGCCCAGTTGAGCAACTGGCTGGAGTCGGCGGCAGGGCAATCAGGGAAGGGTACAGGCGACTGATGCTTAAGCGGATGGCCGGGGCGGCCTTCTTCAACGCCCACACCTACGAGGAAATCGAGGCCAATCCCGGCACCATGCCGCAGGCCATTGCCGTGGTGCTGCTGGTAACCTTCTGCACCATCATCGGCGGCCTCGCCGATGACCTTCTGGGAGACACCACGTCCCAGAAGGTCTTCCTGGAACTGGCGGTCGGCCTCACCTTCGGCATTATCCGGTGGGCCCTTTGGGTAACCATCGTCCTGATGGTGGGGGGCGGCCTGCTCCGCACCCACCATACCGAGACCAGCTGGGCGGAAATGGGCCGCATCCTGGGCTTCGCCCTCACCCCCGGCATTCTGGCCATCTTCGCCAGCGTTCCCTTTGCCGACTGGGTCTTCTTCTGGGCTGCCATCTTCTGGTCTGTGGCCGCGGCGGTCCTGGGCGTCCGGCAGGGCATGGACTACGAGAGTACGGGCCGGGCCATGCTGGTTGTCGCCATATCCGGCCTGATTGCCGCCATTCCCCTGGGCTTCACCTGGTACCTGGAGTTCTCCTTGTCCAGCCGCTTCTGATGTCGGCGCGCGGCAATGCCCACTCTGGATTGGAGGGCCCCTGCTACCCCTCCGTGGTCAGGTCTATGCGCTGGGCAATCGGCTTCATGCTCTCCACGATGAAGCTGATGTGCTCGTCCAGGTCCACCCCCAGCTCCTCGGCGCCCTTGCGTATGTCGTCCCGGTTCACGTCTTTGGCAAAGTTCTTGTCCCTCAGCTTGCGGTGCACCGAGCGGGGCGTAACCTCGTCCAGGCTCTTGTTGGGCCGCACCAGCGTTACAGCCCGGATGAAGCCCGACAGCTCATCCACGGCGAAGAGGGTGTGCTCCATCAGCGACTCCCGGGGGATGCCGGTATGCTCCCCGTGGGTAAGCACCGCCCGGATGATGTCCTCCGGGTACCCATGCTCCCTGAGGATGTCCGCGCCAAAAGTTGGGTGAGACTCGGGCGTAGGACATATCTCCCAGTCGAAGTCGTGCAGCAGGCCGGCGATGGCCCAGCGCTCCTCGTCTTCGCCATACTTGCGGGCGTAACCCCGCATGGCCGCCTCCACGGTAAAGAGGTGCTTCATCAGCATGTCCGTCCTGACGTGCTCCCGCAGAAACTCCAGGGTATGGTCTCTATCCATTACGTCCATAACGGCTCTCTCCAGCAAATGGCCTGCGCCGCCTCGCGGGTACCTCTCGTGGCAGCCGCCCGTGCCCTCAGTCGCGGAGGCTCTGCGGCCCATCCGGTTCAGCGTTCAGCGGCGGCGACGGGTTGTCCACCGTGCCGATAACCCTGGGCAGGCAGCGGACGGCCGTGGTCAGGAAACCGCTGTGGGCCACCATCCGGTGGGCCGGACGCACGCTGCGCTCGGTAACGTGCCAGGGCCGCAGCAGGGTCTCAACGGTCTCCACCATCTGGAAACGCCCGTCCTCCTGCAGCTTTCCCACCAGCTGGTGGACCTGCAGGATGGTGGGCAGGAAGCTGATCAGGATGCCGCCCATTACCAGGGCTTCCGCCACCCCCGGTACCGCCTGCCAGGGTTCCGGCACGTCCAGCACCACCCGGTCCACCTGCCTCTCTTCGATGCCCTGGTAAACGTCCCCGATGGTGACCGTCAGGTTGGAGGGGCTGGGTATTACCCTGCTGATGTTGGCCATGGCCTTGGGCGTCACCGATTCGTCAATCTCGTAGGTGATGACGCGGCCCCGGTCTCCCACTGCCCGCAGCAGGGCGGCGGTCAGGGCGCCCGAACCCAGGCCCGACTCCACCACCGTGGCCCCGGGGAAAATGTCGGCAAAGGCCACAATGTTGCCCAGGTCCTTGGAATAAATGATCTGCGGGCCCCGGGGCATCTGCCGCACGAACTCGCCCAGGGTAGGCCGCACCGCCAGCAGGGTGTGGCCGCGGTCAGTCCGGTACCAGCCCCCCACGCTGTGTCCGATAAGAAAGTCGTGGGAAAGGCGGCCCAGGTGACTGTGGAAAACCTGTCCGTCGGCCAGCGTTGTCAGGTAGCGCCGGTCCTTGCGGTCCTGCAGCAAAACCATGTCGCCGCTCTGGAAGCTATTCTTGTCAGTGTTCAATTCGTCCCCGAAGCTAGAACGTGCATCAAACCCGGATGGTTCGGCAGCGGCGCAGGCTCAAAGCCCGCGGCCCCTCTCCGCCCGACCCGTATCTGTGTGCAATGGTAACCGCTGGGAACAGGGTTGTCACTGGCAGCGGGGTTTAGCGGAAGTGGATGAGGGCAGGCGCAAAGCCTGCCCTCAAGCAATCCCCTGAATAAAATGGAGCGGGCGATGGGATTCGAACCCACGACTTTTTGCTTGGGAAGCAAACACTCTACCACTGAGTTACGCCCGCGCTCTTCCCGACGAATTATACCAAGAAAAGGGGGGGTCTGGTAGCAGCGCACCTTCATCGTAACAGTCCACACTTTGGAGGTTTTCCCCTCCCGAAACCACCCGCCGGAGAAAGCCGGTACCCAGCGCCCATGCCTCTCAATATGGCCCTGGCCCAACTTGCCTCCCTGGCTTTCGGACCTCCCCGGAAAACCTGTCCTTGGGGCGCCTGTTCCGCCCCTGTTGAACATTTGCCCTTCGGGGACAGGGACTTTCGCTGACTGCTCAGCAGGCGCGCGGTTGGAGTCGACGTAAAACTGCAGCGCGATTACGGTATTCGTACCACTCTTCACAATTGAGGGGTTTCTCGGGGCTGGTCCAGCCCTGATTAGTGAAGATTTTATAATGGACGTGCCTCAAGTATAATCAATGTGTTATATTGCATAGCGGTGTGATGTATTGTATTTATAAATCGAAATAAATACAGTTATCAACCAGGCGCCCGATACTATGAAAGTGTTTGACTATGCTTAGGGAAACTGATTGTACGAAGCTGCAGCAGGATGCCACTCTGGATGCCCTCTCCCGGTTAAGAGAGGCCAGCCTTAAGATCAGCGAACATCTGGAAGGAGGGCCAGTAGCCCAGGAGGTTGTTCATCAGGCCCGCTTTCTCACGGAAGCCAAATACGGGGCATTGCTCTGCTTTGATGACGAGGGCAACGCCGCCGACGTCGTCATCAGCGGTTTGGCCCCAGAGCAGGCTGGTCTCATCAGCGCGACGCCGGGAAGCCGGGGGATACTGGGCGCCCTGAACAACGCCGATAAACCGGTAAGGATCAGAAACATCGACGACCATCCCGATTCGGTGGGAGTACCCCCGCATCATCCCTTGATGGAATCATTCCTGGGCATGCCCATCCGCTTCCGTGGCCGGCACTTGGCCAACCTGTATCTGGCCGACAAGCAGACCCAGGCCGAATTTACGCAGGAAGACGAAGAACTTATTACCACCTTTGCGGCCCAGGCCGCCGCCGCCATGGCCACCGCCAGCGAGTATGATCAGGTGGTTAGCGCCAGGGCGGAACTGCAAACCCTTCTCGATTCCTCCCCCATGGGCGTGTTTGTCATTGATGCCCGCACGGGCGAACTGAAGTCCTATAACCGGGAAGCCCAGCGCATCGCGGCCTCCACGGGGCTGGAAGAACTCCATCCCGAGGCGGCTGTTAGGGCAATGTCTATCCGTCGCCTTGACGGAAGTGAAGTCAGCATGGAGGAAGGACTGGTGGCCCCCATAGTCCGCACCGGTCGGACGGTTCGGGCCCAGGAGCTATTCATAAACTTTCCCAATGGCCGGACCATGCACATCCTGGCCAACGCGGCGCCCATCTACTCTGATGAAGGCGAGGTTATGTCCGTGGCCTTCGCCGCCCAGGACCTGACTCCCATTGAGGAGATTGACCGGGAACGGAGAGACTATCTGTGCCTGGTCGGCAAAGAACTGCGCACGCCTTTGTCCACCATAAAGGGCTCCGTTTCGGCCCTGGCGGATGCGCTGTCCCAGTCCACTTCGTCCGAATCTCACCAGCTCTTGAAGATAATTGACCTGCAGGCCGACCTGATGCGGGCCCAGCTGAACGGAATCACAGACCTGATCAGCATTGAAGCGGGCGCCCTGGCCATCAGCCCCGAGCCCAACGACGCTGCATCCCTGCTGAAGGAGGTCTGCGCCGCATTCCAGCGCCTTCACCCGGGTCGCCGCATTCTGGTTGAGGTTGCAGCCCCGTTGCCCACCGTCATGGTTGACCGGCAGCGGCTGGACCAGGCTATCAACACCCTGCTGCTTTGTGCCCTGAAGTGTTCGTCTCCGGCCTCGGCCCTGAAGGTTAGAGCCCGGGGGCGGGCCGGATGCGTCGAAGTGACGATTTCCACCGAAGCTCCCGTTGCGTCCGACCGCGAACTGTACGAGACCATCCAGGAAATTTCCAGCGGCCAGGTAAAGGGCGGCTTTGCCGGCAAGAGCAACGATGACATCGCCCTGGCAGTCTGCAAGGGCGTACTGAATTCGCACGGCGGCAAGCTCTGGGCCGAATGTGGCGAGTCGGGCCAGGGAATGACGGTGGGTTTTTCCCTGCCGGCGGTTGCTGAAGCTGATATCCGGCCCGTACCGCCGTCCGGGCCCGCTCCCCAAAGGCTCCATCCGGTAGGGGGCGGCAAATCCCGCATACTCTCCGTGGTCGAAAATTCCCGAATGCTCAGCGCCATTCAGCGGACCCTGTCCCACTGTGGCTACGTTCCCATCGGCACTCTCAATTACGCGGACCTGGAGCGGTTGATTGACGACGAAAAGCCCCACCTGGTGCTGTTGGACTTGACGGCTCCCGGCGCCAGGGATTTTGAGGTTATTCAAAGGGTCACGCAGGATTACGGGGTTCCGGCCATTGTCCTTTCAGGCCAGGGCGACGACGAGTGCATTGTCCGGGCCTTCGAAAAGGGCGCCGATGACTATATCGTCAAACCTTTCTCTCCCTCCGAGCTTGTCGCCCGGATCAGGGCATCCTTCCGCAAGCGGTCGGATAACCGTCACGCCCTGGCCCGCGAGGAGTTCGTCTTCGGCGACCTGTCCATTAGCTATCCTGAGCGGAGAGTCGCCGTGGCGGGCAAGAAGGTGCACCTCACGGCCACCGAGTACCAGCTGCTTTACGAATTGTCCACCAAGGCCGGACGGGTCCTGACCCAGGACGAACTGCTGCGCCGCATCTGGGGAGAGGAATACATGGGAGATATCCAGCTGTTGCGGGCCTTCGTAAAGACACTGCGCCAAAAACTGGGAGACAACGCCAGGAGGCCGACATACATCTTTACCGAACACGGTGTGGGCTACCGGATGCCCAGGCCATAGCCTGAATTCCCCGGAGGCCGGGGGGCGCCACCTTGGCGCATGGGGAGTGGTGGGGAAAGAAGGGTCTCCATGCTGGCGGGGTCGTCGCACTCCGGCCGGAACTGCCCGCTCATCAGCGGCGGTCTTCGGCTGGTTTATGCGGTGGCCCCGTCCTTTCTCCCTCGATTGTTGGCCTCTTGCCGGTGCGTCAGTCGCCGCCGGTCAGGTCTGTGGGCATCCTCCCAGTCATTCCCACTCCCCCTTCAGCAGGGCAAATAGCAGGGTGTCCCACCATCGGCCCTTGAAGTATTCGTTACTGCGAAGGCGCCCCTCCTGCGTGAAACCCAGCCGCTCCAGTACCCTGGCCGAGGCAGCATTGTCCGCAATGCACCAGGACGACAGGCGTTCCAGTCCCAGGTCCAGGAACCCGAAACTTACCAGCGCCCGCGCGGTCTCCGTGGCATATCCCCGTCCCCAGAATTCCGGCGCCAGCTCGTAACCTATGTCCGCTTCCCAGCCGTTGTCCGGTTTGCGCCTTATGCCGCAGTTTCCGATCAAAGTTCCGCAGGGCTTGAGGGTGACTGCCAGCTGGAACCGGCGCCGGGGGACTTCGCGTTGCCACTCCAGGAACGTCTGGACAAAGGACCGGGCATCAGCCTCGGTACGTTCAGTCCAGGGGTAGTAGCGCAGATAACGCTCGTCCTGCTGGTAAGACAGCACCGCAGCCCAGTCTTCTTCCACAAACTCCCGCAGTATCAGCCGCGGGGTCGCTATCATCAACTGCCGGTCCTTCCCGCCCAGGGTTAAGGCGTAATCTCGAATTCCGCCTGGGCCACTTTGCGCCCCTCGTGGAACACCGAAATCCAGTGACGGCCCGTCGCCCACTGCTGCCCCGGGCCGGGCCCCACGGATAGCCACTGGAGGCCCCCCGAATACAGGCGGCTGACCTCAATGGTCAGGGTATCTCGCCGGTAGGGGAAACCGTCCTGGTAGTATTCCACCACCTCAAAGGTCAGTTCCGTCGGCGGGCCGGCGTAGTCATGGGAGTAGTCCAAAGTCAGCCATACCCAGTCGCCCGCCTGGGCTGCGGAAAAGCTCCTGGCCGGCTCGCCTTCCTCTTCCAGGGAAATGTGGGCGCGGTTGATCCAGCCGTTGACCTCCGGCAGTTCGGCTACTACGGGCCGTTTGTCTGGCCCATACGTGCTTCCGGCTCCCTGCCCGGTGTACCAGCGGTCAATTGCGCTGGCTTCGTCCGTGCCCGCAAAGGCCTGCCGGAGTTCGTCTATTCCGGCCAATCGGGACTCCTGGCTGTCGTACGCGTCCGAAACTATGTCGTAGAGGTGGCGAAATCCCTGCAGGAACGGGTCCTGCCCCCGCGAACGCTCCAGGTCCAGGAACAGCCGTTCCCCGACAGCATAATTGCAGGCGTAGCCGGCATCGGACTCCTGGAATTCCTGCCGGTCCAGGTGGCTTATGGTTGTCGAGGACGGACACGGGTAGTTGACGGGCTCCAGGGGATGACCTGTGCGGATGTGTTCTACCAGGGCTGCCGTGAATTCTGCCGCCCCTTCGTCCAGCCACGGCGCCGAGTGCCGCCAGTAGTAGTGGGCCACTTCGTGGGCAATAAACCGCCCGGCGGTGGCCGCTTCGTAGCTGCCGTCGTCCACGTCGTAGTCGGGAATTATGGTCAGGTTAAGGCCGTTGTGGGTACCGCCGAAATACCCGGGAACGGCGTTCTCAAAGAGCAATGCCACGTACCCGGTGGGAAAAGGGCGGTCGATAATTGCCTCGGTAGTCCTTACTGCTTCCTCCAGCAGGTCCATGCTGCGGGCGGCCCCGGGACTGGTACGCGTAATGGCCAGTGTAACCGGCCCCGACAGCGGCAGGGTCACCGTCCTCTGTTCTGTATGGGTCCTGGAGGGGTTTAGCAATACGCCCACCAGCGACGGGTCGAACTGGGCTACGCCTTCCAGCAGGGCAACCACCCGGGCTTCCTCGTCATCAATTCCATCCAGAACGGCTGGGTGCAGCATAACTCTGCTGAAGACCGGCATATTCCCGAAGGCCAGGTATGAAAGGGACTCCACCGCCAGGGAATCGGGGGCCTCAAGCGTGTCCAGAAACGGCATGTCGATCAGTCTCGCGGCGGCCGCTCGGTCTGTTTCCACGATGTAGCTGAAGGCAACTATTGCCGGCGCCCCCTGCGAAATGTCGCCCACGGCTATCCAGGGCTTGCTGGAAAGCTTATTAAAAAGCTCACCCTGGGTTGCCGCCAGGTAAACGAGGGACTCGGCAGCTTCCCGCTCTGAGTCGTCAATTCCGTCGGAGATCCAGGGCAATGACCGGATGGCGCGGGCCGCGGACCGGCTGCGCTGTTCCAGCACGACGGCGTTCTGCAATGAATGGAAACCCGAAGAGTTGGCCGGACGCCTGGTGGGACGGGAAAGTTCAGGCGGCGCAGTGGCCGCAGGTAAAGCGGGAACTGGCGCCGTTCTCGTCTTTGCCGTTTCCGGAAGGGGAGCCGCAGCAGGTTGCGGCGGACGGCCAGCATAGCCCTCGTTTCCGGGTACAAGGGGTATGACCAGGGTGGAATAGGCGAAGAGGCCGCCGAGGGCGACGACTACAACCACTAACGCGACGATTAAAGTGCGGGATAACAGCCGAATCACCTGGGCTTAATCAATTCTGGTTGGCGAAGCCACGCCTGCGTAAAATGAGGCGGTTGTGCCGTCAACTCCCTACAAAATCTGGGAGAGGAACATCTGCGCCCGCTCGTTCCTGGGGTTGGTGAAGAACTCGTTGGGTTCCGCTTCCTCAACGATGTTGCCTTCATCCATCATTATGACCCGGTCGGCCACTTCCCGGGCGAAGCCGATCTCGTGGGTTACCGTCAGCATGGTCATGCCGGTGCTGGCCAGTTCCCGCATTACGTCCAGGACCTCCTTGATCATCTCCGGGTCCAGGGCCGAGGTGGGCTCGTCGAACAGCATAACCTTGGGCTGCATTGCCAGCGCCCGGGCTATGGCCACCCGTTGCTGCTGGCCTCCCGAAAGCTCCGCGGGGAACTTGGACGCCTGCTCGGGGATACCTACCCGGGTCAACAGCTCGTTGGCCACCTCTTCAGCCTGTGACTTGGACCAGTGGCGCACCTTGGTGGGCGCCAGGGTGATGTTCTGCATCACGGTAAGATGGGGGAAGAGGTTGAAGGACTGGAATACCATCCCCACTTCCCGCCGGATGGCGTCAATGTTGCGGATATCGCCGCTAAGCTCAATGCCGTCAACGATGATGTCGCCCCGCTGGTGTTGCTCCAGGTGGTTTATGGTCCGGATAAGGGTGGACTTGCCCGACCCTGAAGGTCCCAGTATTACCACCACCTCGCCGGGCTTGACCGTGGTGGACACTCCCTTGAGAGCGTGGAAACTGCCGTACCATTTGTGTACGTCGCGGCAGATGATGATGTCCTCAATTTCCTGGCCGGTGGTGGTTTCCTCAACCGCCATGACGCCCTCCTGTCGTTGACTTGGCTGTCATTCTGATTCGTCCGCGCTTGCTGTCGCGCCGCCCCGTCCGCTACCTGCGGCCCACCCCCATGTAGTCCTCCACCTTCCCGCTGATGTAGGACATGCCGTAGGTGAAAATCCAGAACACCGCCGCCAGGAAAACGAACAACTCCCGGGCGCTGGGCAGGTATTCGGGATTGCTCTGGATGAAGGAGCGGCCAATGGCTACCACGTCCAGCATGCCTATGATGTAAACCAGGCTGGTGTCCTTGAACAGGCCGATGAATTGCCCCACGATGGCCGGTATGACGTTGCGAATGGCCTGGGGCAGGGAAATAAGCATGGTGGTCTGCCAGCCGGGAAGGCCCAGGGCGCGGGCCGCCTCCGCCTGCCCCGGATGCAGCGCCTGCAGGCCGCCCCGGATGTTCTCCGCCATGTAGGCCGAACTGAACAGGGTAATCACCACGGCGGCGCGGAACAGCGAGTTCTGCGGCATGTCCTCCGGAAAAGCCAGGGGCACCAGCGTCTGCGACATAAACAGCAGCGTAATCAGCGGTACCCCGCGGAATACTTCAATGAAGAACACGCACAGGACTTTCACCACCGGCAGGTTGCTGCGCCGCCCCAGCGCCAGGGCGATACCAATGGGCAGGCTGAGGGTAATGCCCCCCACTGCCAGTATGAGGTTGAGCGACAGTCCTCCCCAATAGACCACCGACACCGGTTGCAGGAACGGCAGCCCCGGCAGCCCCCGCAGCAATATCAGCGTAATGAAGAAAATGGCCACACCCAGAATGGTCACCCGGGTACCGGTGCCCAGGGGCGTGTATTTTGCCAGCGCCCACCCCAGCGGAACGGCCGGCAAATTCAGCAGCAGCAGTATTCGTACGTCCAGCCCCATGGTTGCCAGGTTGTAGGGCAGGAACGCGAAGGCAGCCGAAACTCCGGCCACCAGCCAGGCCACCGCGCGCGCCACCCGGTTGCCCCGCAGCCCCCACGCGGCGCCAAGCAGCACGCTCACCATTATCAGCGCCGCCTGGGGTCGCCAGAAGCAGTTCTGGCCCTCGCAGGCAGCCTCCGTATTGTACCGTCCCAGCAGGAACCTGCCGCCCAGCTCCGATATTACCGTCCAGTCGGCGGCCAGGAAAATCCACTTCAAGCCGAACCACAGGCCCGTAACCAGCAATGCCGCGGAAACCAGGGTCAGCACGGAATTGAACCAGTTGCTGAACAGGTTGGCGTGCAGCCACCCGGTTACCCCCACCTCGCTGCGGGGCGGCAGCATTCCTTCCGGCTGGCTGACGGGCGGAGAGGCCACTGCTCTAACCTCCCACGAACCGGATGTGCCGGTTGTACAGATTGCCGATTAATGACCAGGTCAGGCTCATGGCCAGGTAGGAAGCCATTATCAGCATGAATATGGACACTGCCGGCGCCGTCTGGGTCATGGTCACGGCTATGTTGGTCAGGTCGCTGTACGCCACCGCGCCGCCCAGGCTGCTGTTCTTGGTCAGGTTCAGGAACTGGCTGATCAGGGGCGGAATGATAACCCGCATCGCCTGGGGAAATGTAACGCTGCGCAGCGTGCTCATGGGAGACAGTCCCAGGGCACGGGCCGCCTCGGTCTGGCCCCGCCCCACCGACTGAATGCCCGCCCGCACAATTTCGGCGATGAAGCTGGCCGTGTACATCACCAGCCCGGTGAGCAGCACCAGCAGCCCGGCCCGCGCCGTAAAGCCGCCGACTATGTTGCCGAAACGTCCCTGGGGCTCGGGCATTGAGATGTAGAAGGGCGAACTGCCGCCGGCAAAGCTCAGGATCAGCCACGCAATTGCCCCGATAACTAGGGCGGTTGCGAAGGAATAGATCAGCGGGTAACCGGAACGCCCGGTCTGCTCCTCCATTCGGGCCTGTCTCCGGTACACCAGCCATCCCGCCACGATGGCTACCGCCGCGAGTCCCAGCCAGATCACGGCGACGGAATATTCTGTGGCCTTGGGCCAGGGCATGGAAAAGCCCCGGTTGCTCAGGTAGAAGGCGTCGGCCACCACGAAACTTTCCCGTATGGCCGGCAGTTCCAGCACGATGTAGAACCAGAAGAACAGCTGCACCAGCAATGGAACGTTTCGGAAGAACTCGATATATACCATGGCCAGCTTCGAAACTATCCAGTTGCTGGACAGGCGGGACACGCCGATGAAAATGCCCAGGGCGGTGGCCAGGAAAACGCCGGCCACGGCCACAATTGCGGTGTTGGTGATGCCCACCAGGAGGGCATAAAGGAAGGTATCCGAGGATTCGTAGGGAATGAAATGCTCGCCGATGGGGGTCTGATACTCGCGGGACAGGAAGCTGAAGCCGGAGGGGATGTCTCGGTCCTGGATGGCGCCGACCATGTTGGAGAAGAACCAGACCACCAGCGCCACCACCAGGATTCCCGATACTATCTGGACGGCCCATTGAATGATCTGGACGTGTCGCCAGACCGGAATGCCCTGGTAGGTTAGTAATCGTGAGGCGCTGTCCATATCTCCGTGCTAAATCGAAGTCATTGGAAATTTGGGCTGCCGAAAGTGCTTTAAATTGTAGCGCATTTGCCGGGGGATTGCCCACGCAAAAAGTAAAGGGGCGGGCCATTACTGCCCGCCCCCAAAGTGCCTGAGCTTTCACGCTGCCTTTATGGCATTCCTAGCGCAGCGGCGCAGCGTAAATCTGACCGCCCTTGGGGCAGTCGGTGCAGGGCGCATTGGCCCACAGGGCGTTGCGGCCGCCCTCCCGGGGGAGGTTAATGCCGCTGGGGCCCAGGTTGCGATCATAAATCTCGCCGTAGTTGCCGACGGCCTTCAGCACGTCCTGGGCTACGGTCTCGCTAAGTCCCAGTTCTTCCTGGCCAAAGGCGCCGCTAATTCCCAGCAGCCGGTCAACCTTGGTGTTGTCGGTAGCTGCGCTGGGAACGTCGCTCTGGCTTATCCCGTAGGCCTCACCATAGATGAGGATGGCCATTACCGTCTTCACGATGTCGAACCATTGGTCGTCGCCGTGGGGTACCACGGGCCCGAGCGGCTCTTCGGAGATGGTATTGGGCAGAATCACGTGGTCGGCCGGGTTGCTCAGGGCGGTCCGGAGCGCGGCCAGCTGCGAGTTGTCATTGGTGAAGGAGTCGCACTGACCCGCGTCGTAGGCGGCCACCACCGCGTCGGTGTCCTCAAAGGTGGACACGGTTATGCCCAGCCCGTTCTGGTCGCTGAAGTCCTGCAGGTTCAGCTCAGTGGTCGTACCCAGGGTTACGCAGACGGTGGCGCCTTCCAGTTCCAGCGCGTCCGTAATTCCCGAGTCAGCCCGCACCATGAAGCCCTGGCCGTCATAGAACATGGTCTGGGCGTAGTTGCCCCAGCCGGCGTCACGGGAGGAGGTCCAGGTTACCGTCCGTACCAGCATGTCAACTTCGCCGGACTGGATGGTGGGTCCGCGCTCGGCGGCGTTGATCAGCCGGATCTCGATGGCGCTGGGGTCTCCCAGCACTGCCGTAGCAAGGGCGCGGCACAGGTCGATATCAAAGCCCACGTTGTTACCTGCGGCGTCAATTCCGCCATAACCGGGGACGTCGTCGCGGCTGGCGCAGATAACCTTGCCCCGCTCCCGGACGGTATTCAACCGGCTCTCTCCGTCTCCCATGGGCAGGGTGCCGGCGGCCAGCATGGCCATGCCCTCTTCGATCTGGGCCTTCATGGCTTCGTTTTCGGCCTTCATAGCCTCGTTTTCGGCCTTGAGATTGGCATTCTCCGTCTCAAGGGCGGACGTGTCGCTACACCCGACCAGTACCAGCACCAGGGCGCTCAGCGCCACAAACAATAGCAGTGTTCTTTTCATAAGAATTTCGTACCCTCCCTAAAATCTCCCAGATTATCGGAATCGTGAATGTCGGTTACGAATTCTATCATTCCGTTAATTGCCAGTCAATAGTAATACCTCGTATCGCAAGAAAACCTTGCCGCTTTGGGGTGCGAGGGCGCCGATTATAGTCGCCGTTCATGCCGGTGGTCCACTGTTCCGACCCTCCGGCACAGCTCCTGGCTCCTCGCTGGCCGTCCTGCTGTCGCAACAATTGGCTCACTCTAGGAAGGTTTACCTACCTGCCCTGCCCCCGATCCAGGTAGTCCTGCGCCGAACCCAGTCCTTCCAGGGCCAGGCCATACCCCAGCAGGTCGTGCAGCTCCTGCTTCAGCTTGTGGGTCAACAGCGTCCTGGAGTAGCGCAGCACCAGCCGAGGCTGTCTTGCCAGCTGCCGGGCCAGTTCCCATGCCCGGGGAAGCAGTTCCTCCTGCGGCAGCACCTCCGCCACCAGTCCCAGGTCCTGCGCTTTAGCCGCGTCAAGTTGCTGCCCGGTCAGCAGAAAATAGCGTCCCCGGTTCATCCCAAGCAACAGGGGATAGATGATGTGCATCCCGTCGCCCGGGGTGAGGCCGCTCATGAAGTGGCCCGAGTCCTGGAAGGTGGTGTGGGGCGCCGCCAGCACGATATCGCTGAGCAGTGGCAGCTCCGAGTGGCGCAGGGCCGGCCCGTTAACTGCCGCAATCACGGGCACTTCGATGTTCAACAGGTTGCCCAGCAGATGCTTGCCCTCCCAGTAGGTGGCGTCCCACTGGGCCGGAGTGCGACGGGGCACCGTGTCGCTGGAACCGGCCGGCCCGGTAAAGCCGTCGCCTGCGCCGGTCATTATCACTACCCTGGTATCCGGGTCGGTTCCCACGGCATGGAAGACCTCCACCAGCTCCGTGTGCGGACCCGCTCCCCACTGGAGGGTGTCGCCGTCGCTGTGCAGGGTCATCTGCAGTATGCCGTCCTCCCGTTCCAGCCTGGCGTACTGGAAGCGGTCCGCGTATTCCTCAAAGGCTGCCATGGGTTGCCTCCTGTTTCCCGGGTGAATGACGTGGTTTCGGGTACCGCCAGATACGGGCTCACTTGACAGTGACCCTGGCGGTTAATAGTATGGAATATACCCTCAAGGCAACCCTCCTGGCCAGACCTGCGGTGACCGGTACTGGCAGGGAAAGGGGACGCCGCAACGCTGGGGATTAGTCCAGTG
Source organism: Chloroflexota bacterium (assembly GCA_028874675.1). Taxonomy (GTDB): domain Bacteria; phylum Chloroflexota; class Dehalococcoidia; order Lucifugimonadales; family UBA3495; genus Bin22. Next base: position 607 of record JAPPJA010000438.1, on the reverse strand, counting down.
GTAGGACGCCTGACTCTGGATCAGGAAGCGGAGGTTCGAACCCTCCATCCCCAGCCATCATGTACTGTAGCCAGAACTGGCTCCCCGATTCTGACTACCTCGGACTCCCTGCTTCCTATCGGACTATCTTCTGGCATGGGCATTGCGTAGCGGACGATGGCTTGACCCGGCGCGACCGATATCTCCTTGACGAAAGACCGGATGAAGGCCTTGGTCTCCGTAAGCTCGCTCTGCATGAGAAACTCGCCCATCTCCAGCGCGTAGGCCGCAATCTTCGCATCGTCCAGACGCACCGGACGATTTGCAAGGGCCGCCCTGGCTTCCTCTGCGGCCACCTCCAACTTTTCTTGACGCTCCTGGTGTTCCCGTAGACGGGGGATGATGTTGTTGATTTCCAGGTCGGTAGTCTCAACGGCGTACCACAGCCGGTCCATGCGCCGCCGGACCTCAAGCAACTCTTCCTCCATCGCTTCAAGCCGTTCTCTCTGTTCCTGAAACACCTCATCCAACTCTTCATTGACGAGTTCCACCAGGGTCCTCATGTTGCTCTCAGTAAGGACGTTTAACCTGATCTGGTCAATAATGGTGCGCTCGAACCTCCTTGCAC
>JAPPJA010000377.1 GCA_028874675.1 Chloroflexota bacterium | reverse complement strand
TACAGCCGGCGAGGTTCCCGCCTTCGCGGGAACGACGAAATGGGGCGCTGGGAAACTTCAATCTTCGATTTGACGACAGCCGCTAGGAACCCACCGTGGATTCCTGCTCCGTTTCTTCTGGCACTTCGTCTTCCGGCATTTCGCCCCCTGGCACTTCCCCCTCTGCCCCATTCTCGTCAATGCTGATAATCGGCTTTACCAACGGGAGTTGAACCACCATCTGGGTGTATTCGTCCGGCTCCGAGGTGACGGTGATGGAGCCGCCGTGCTCGCGCACAATGTCGCTGGAAATGGCCAGGCCCAGCCCCGTCCCCTGGTCGGTGGGCTTGGTGGTAAAGAAGGGGTTGAAGATCTTGTCAATGACGTCCTGGGGCATGCCGCTGCCGTTGTCCCTGATGGATATTTCCATATCGTTTTCGTGACGGCGGGTTGACAGGAGCAGGGTGGGGAAATAACTCTCGCCCTTTTCGGTGAGGATCTTCCGTTTCTCGTTGGTGGCGTAGCAAGAGTTGCTCACCATGTTCAGGAACACCCGGCCCAGGTCCTGGGGTATCACTTCCAGCTCTCCCATTTCGGGGTCAAGGTCATACTGCAGGTCCAGCTGGAACTCGGAATCGGTAGCCCTGGCGCTGTGGAAGGCCAGCCTGGAGTGTTCGTCAACCAAGCGATTGATGTCCACCATCTGGAATTCGCCGGAGCCTCGGCTCATCATCAGCATGTCGTGGACGATGCGATTGGCCCGGTCGCCGTGGTTCTGGATGCGGTCCATATTGTCATGCAGGTCGTCGGAGATCTCCTGGATCAACCCCTTCTGCTCTTCGCTGAGGTTTTCTCCGGCCTCTTCCAGGACTTCCTGCAGCTCCGACAGGAGTTCCACCGAAGATTCAGAGAAGTTCTTGACGAAGTTTAGGGGGTTCCTGATTTCGTGAGCCACTCCGGCGGTCAGTTCGCCCAGGCTGGCCAGCTTTTGCTGAGTAACTATCTGGTCCTGGGCCCGGCGCAGCTCTTCGAAAGCCGCCTGCAGCTCATCGTTCTTTTCCTGAAGGTCGCCGGCCAAAAGCTCTACCAGGTTAAGCCGCTGCACTTCCAGGGCGTGAAGGCGGAACACTTCCACCGCCGCGGCCATATCCGCCACCTCGTCGTGTCCACCCACGTCAACCTGGGCCTCAAGGTCGCCGGCGGCCATTCTTCTCATCCACGCGGATACCATGCCGATGCGCCGCAGCAGCACCCGCCCAACCAGCAGCCACGCCACCAGGGCGGCAACTACAACGCTGGTCAAGCTGATCACCAGGAGGAAGGTACGACCGGTCAATATGGCCTGGAGAGAGGCTTCCGTGGCTTCACTGGCCGTGGCCCGGGCGATGGTTACCAGTTCATCAACCTCACCGACCAGGTCCAGCGCAGACTCCTGGTTACTTTCAAGAAGCTCGGCCTGCCGCTGAGCCAGGCGCAATTCTTCGGCCAGGAGGTTGAAGCCCGTCCCTTCGGATACCCCCAGCCTTTCCAGATTCTCAAATATGGGCACCAGGTCGTCATGCGTTTCCGTGCCCTCAAGGGAAGCTAGGTTGAATCCGATGCGGTTCATGGCCGCTTCAAACCGTTCCCTGAGGGGCTCGAGGGACGCCGCCTCCGTTACGGCGAAGGCGCTGGCCATCAGTTCGGTAGCGATATTGCCGTCAACCTGCAATTCGGAAAGAAGGCGATACTTGTCAATCTCCCGGGGTGAGGCATGAACCACTTCGGGGTGGGGGGACAGGTCAATGTCATAATAGCCGGTTACAACGTAGAACAGCTGGTCGTCCAGGGCTTCCGTCATGTTGATCTCAAGGCTTCTCCGGACTTCCGACAACTCTTCCCGGAGATTGGCCCGCTTTTCGGCCTGGACAATCAGCTCGGTACGTTGATTCCTGAGAGTCTTGATGTTGGAGGTCAGCAGATTCGCGCCTTCCCGAATTTCCTGGAAGCTGAACTCTTCCAGGTGCGGGTCCAGCGCCGGGGCGGTCCGCTCCAGTTCGGCCAGTTCCACCTCCAGGGCATTGCTGGCCCCGGCTATAACGTAGGCATAAGTCTGGTCCAGCTCCACCACGGTCTGGGCGGTGACGATCCTGGGCGCGGCGGTAACCAGGCTGTTGCTGTACTGGGCAACCTCGAAGGCGGCCACCATCTCCGGAATGCTCTCATCATTCACGTGGCGCTGGGCATTGGCCACGCGGTCGAAGGAGAACCAGCCCACAATGGTGGCCAAAAGGGTGAGGGCCACAATGACGGCGAAGGCCACGTACAGCTGGGTGGAAATCTTTCGACGGCTCTGCAACAGACGGGGGCCCAGACCGGCTACGAAGTCCCTGGCCGAGTTGAGGCTGTCAGCGCTCAGGGGATTGCTGCCGCGGCGTTCCGGAGCGCCGGCGACACCCGCATCTGCCGGCTCGGGCTGGCTGGGGGCCCCGGTTTCCGGGGTTGGCTTCGATTCATCGGTCATGTCATCGGTCATGGGAAGACTTCTCGCATATTTTCAATTGCCCGGTAACTGCCGTCGGGCCCGATAACTGTGAGAAAGACCTGGTCAGAGCCCTGGTTATCCGCAAATCCATATTTCAGTCCGAACCCGTCCAGTTCAATGGAGTCAAAGGCGGAGATGGAATCGAGGAAACACTCGCGGGAAACCTCGCGACCGCAGGCCCGCAGGCCCTCAATGGCCAGGCGGCCCGCCAGGTAACCCTCAAGGGAAACCCAGCCGGGGCTGGCCTCAGGATCGTAGGCCTCCAGGGAGTTGAGGTAAGAGTCCACTATGGGGCTGGAATCGTCTGTGGGGAAGGGGACCACCTGGGTAACGAAGACATTCTCGCCGTCCCGGTCCAAAAACTTGGCCAGGGCATTGCTGCCCACAAAGGAAATGGTAATGAACACCACATCCTCCATTCCGGCGCGCTTGGCCCAGGAGACAAAGGTGGCAACGGGCTGGTAGGCGCCAACCATTATCACGGCCTCGGGATCGTCGTCCCGAATTTTCAGAATTGCCGACTTTACCGCCAGGGTATTGCGAGGATAAAAGCCCACGGACACGGGCTCCATGTCCCGGCGGTCCAGGGCCCGAGTGGCTCCGGTAAGCCCGGCCAACCCAAAGGAGTCATCCTGGTACAGAACGGCAATGCGCTCGATGCCCAGGTCCTCGGTAAGGCGAGCCACCATCTCCTCGGTTTCCTGGTAATAGGAGGCGCGGAGGTTTACCACATTGGGGTACGTAGTTTCGCGCAGGAAGGCGGCGCCGGTGAAGGGCGCCACATAGGGCACGTCGGCATCCAGGGCAATGGGGACGGCGGAGCGGGAGGTGGGCGTGCCCACGGCCCCGATCAAAGCGAAGATCTGGTTTTCCTCAATCAGCTGGAAGGTGTTGGCGATGGCCGCTTCGGGTTCGTAGGCATCGTCCAGGGCAACCAGGTCCAGTTCCCGACCGTTGACTCCCCCGGCCTTGTTGGCCTCCTGGAAGGCGGCCAGAATGCCCAGCTGCATGTTGGTGCCCAGTTCCCAGGCAGGACCGCTGAAGGCGGCGGACTGGCCAAAGGTTACCTTGTCGTCGGTGACGCCGGGGTTTCGGTCCGGAGCGGGAGCGGAGTCCGGTTCCTGGTCAACGGAGGTTTCCTGGGGGGAAGGCTCGTCGGAATTGTTGCCGCACGCCGTTGCGGCCGGTCCCAGAAGGAGGACAAGGGCCAGCAATGCAAGCAGGAATGGCGCCGAGAAAGCTTTCATAGACCGCTGGACAAGCCCGGAGAAGTTAATCGGACTTGCGAATCACCATCGTGGAATGGTTTCTTGAATCTTCCCGCCGGTACTGGAAATCTTCGGTCATTTCCATGACGAAGTGGATTCCCAGCCCGCCGATTGGTCGTTCACTGATGGCGCCGTCAGTAACGGCGGGGCGGCCATCCTCCAGGGGATTGAAGGGACGACCATCGTCCATGAATTCAATGGTAATGGTATCCGGGCCGGTGGAAACGGAAATGTCGAAGGTATGCAGGCCTTCGTCGTAACCGTAATTCATGATGTTGAGCCCGAATTCCTCAAGTACCAGGTTGGTCTTGAAGACGAGGGCAGGAGACCAGTCCTCTGCCTCTGCCAGCTGCTCCACGGACTCAAAAATGCGCTGCAACTCCTCCGGCCGGGTTTCCACTTTGAGGTCTATCTTGCTGGCCATTATGTAGCCCCCCCTCGGCAAAGGGTAAGGCAGGTTATATCGTCCGACTGAGGCGTATTGCCGGCAAAAGCGCGCACGGCGGCAAACATGGCTTCATTGATATCCATAGGGTCCTGCGACGGAGTGTTGGCTAACACCTCGGCCATGCGCTCCAACCCAAACTCCTCCCCTTCACTGTTCATAGCCTCGGACACGCCATCGGAATAAAAGAATGCGGCGTCGCCTGGCAGCATTTCAAAGCTGTCCTGAGAGTACTCCAGGTCTTCCAATACGCCGATGGCGATGCCGCCGGTAAACGGAAGGGCTATCACGGTCCCATCCGCCCGCCTGACGTAGGGCGTGGTGTGGCCGCCATTTGCGTAGGTAAGCTTTCCATTCTTGGTGTCGTAGATGGCGTAGAGAAGGGTTACGAACATCATTGCCTCGTTGCCTTCGCAGAGGATGTCGTTAACTTCCTTCAGAACGTCGCCCGGTTCGTAGGTGCCTATGGCGGACCCCTTGAGCAGGGTCCTGCTGGACATCATGAACAGGGCCGCCGGAACACCCTTGTCGGACACGTCGGCGATGGCTACGCCAATGCGCTCATTGTCCAGGCTGATAATGTCGTAGAAGTCGCCGCCCACTTCCCTGGCCGGCTCCATGCTGGCGAATACGGCATAGTCGCTGCCGCGGGGAAACTCGGTGGGCAGGATGGACTGCTGGATTTTGGCGGCAACGTTGAGTTCGTTCTCCAGGCTTACCAGCCGGTCCCGGGAAGAGAGGGCTTCCCGCCATTCCACCAGGTGGGCCAGGGTGCGGTCTATGGTCAACTGGAGGTCATCAAAGTCGAGAGGCTTGGTGACGAAGTCAAAGGCTCCGCGATTCATCGCGGTGCGAATGTTCTTCATATCCCCGTAAGCCGAAATGATGATGGACCTTACATTGGGGTCCACCTTGGGTATCTGCTCAAGGAGGGTAAGTCCGTCCATCTGCGGCATATTGATGTCCGAAATTACCATGTCGATATCATCTTCCTGCCGCAGAACGTCCAGGGCTTCTACGCCGTTATGGGCGAAAACAAAGCTGTATTGCCCGGCCCGGATGCGGCGGCGCATCCGCTGGAGCACCAGTGGCTCCAGGTCCGGTTCGTCATCCACCACTAGAATCTTGAATGCCTCTGGCATCTTTCCCCTTCACTCCACAGTCTTGGTACTCTATATCGTTTATTCTTGTGGCGTTAACTGCATCAAATGGGGCCGGCGGCCAACAGGTCGCCGGAGGAACGCCGAGGATCCCTTACCCAATGGCGCCGATAGCAGCGTCCTGGGAGTCGTGGATGGGGATAATCTTGTCAAAGCCGCTGATAACGAAGACCTCTTTAACCGGCTCGGACAGGGAGCAGGCGGCCATTTTGGCGCCCTGACGCTGGAGGTCCTTGGCAATGAGCAGCACCACGCGCAGACCCGCGCTGCTGATGTAGGTCAGGTCTTCCAGGTCGAGAATTACGGCCCGGTCGTTTTCATCAATTTCGCCTTTCATTGCGTCCTGGAATTCGCTGGCATTGGTGCCATCCACACGTCCATCGGCTTTCAATACCAGATTGGTGCCCTCGCGACGAGACTCTACGTTCATTTATCCAGCCTCCTAACGTTTCGTTTGCAAGCTTAGCCTTGTGTTCTTTTCAGGCGCTTCCCGGCGCAAGGACTGCGGGGAAAGCCTCGGAATTCTACCTATCAATAATAACCCATAGTCAGCTTTCCAACAAACCCCGCAATGGCGGCCCCGAACCGGCGGCCACAGAGACGCACTGCATGGGAGAGGCCTCCGGACGCAAAAGGGCACATCGGGAAGCGGCCGGAACATTTGCCCCTCTGGAGTTCAGCCCGTATGGTCCTGGAATAAGGGCAATTGCTGGGCGACCGGCTGAGGAAACGAACCGGGGAAGGGCCGGAGAAGAAAATCTCCGGCCACAGGAAGGTATTGGTTCTGGGGAAGAACTCGCCCTGTCGCTGCCAGGCGTCGGCGGACTAGGTACCGATCCAGCCGGAACCGGAAACGTCTATGACCTGTTCATCCGGCCCGCGGAATTTCTCCTCGTAGTAGCCGCGACCGTCGCCGGCATGACCGCCTACGTTAATGCGCATATTCATGGCGCGGGCGCCCTCGGCTTCCAGTTTTTCCTTGATTTCGTCCATATCCTCGACCATGAAGCCGAGGTGGTCAATTCCGGCATAACCGGCGACGTCGCGGACGCTTTCCTCGTTCCCCTCGTCAATGGACCTCAGGATGGCCAGGTTGATGTAGCCATCAGAAAGGTAGAGACCGGAGCCGGCCTTTCCCACCTCTTCCAGGCCAAAGACGTTGATGTAGAACTGGGCGGTTTTTTCCGGGTCAGGAGTTCGAATGGCGATATGTTTGATCCTGGGCATACTCTCCTCCTATCCGATGAGCTTTGTTTCCAGCAGGGTTTCCGGTTGGCTGGGATTATAGTAGGGGGCCAACCCTTTTTCAACTTGACCTAGCGGTGCCAGCCCATGCCCTGGAACAGGCCCCGCAGATAGGCGATCTGGCCGCCGTGGGCCACGTTGTCCCACACCAATTGTCCCAGGGCCGTATTGAGAGTGTGGTCACGGGTCTCGGCCTCGGGGGGAAAGGTTACCTCGCGCTCCATGTCCTCCCAGGTCAGGGTGTTGATATAGTCGCGGGCGGCCTGCCGCACCGCCTCCTGGTACCCGAAAAGGACCTCCATATCCGGCGCCGACCAGTTGGCCAGTTCCTCGGGCGACCAGCCCATGCCGCGGACGTTCTCGGCCATTCCGAACCTTTCGTTCCAGCCCTGGCTGGTCCAGAAGGGCGGCAGTCCCTGTAGCCGCTGGTTGATGAAAGTGTCGATCACCCGGTTCATGTGCCACAGGATCCAGGCGATGGAATTGCACTCAGGGGCCGGCTGTCGGGCCAGGGTTGGGGCGTCCAGCCCCGCCACGGCGGCATCCACCATGTTCCAGTTGCGGCCCAGGGCCCAGAGTACGGCGTCGCCAGCAGCCATGGGCGCACCTCCTCGCTTTCTATAATCGCCTGCTCACGCGGAGACAGTATAAGGCATATGAAATCGGCGAAAGGAGAAAAGGCCACCCTGGCCGGGCGGCGCCGGAAAGGAACTGACGGGGTAATTCCATCAGCCGGTGAGCCAGGTAATCAGCAGTTCCTTCATTGGCCCGGGACCCCGCCACAGGGGAAGGTATCCGTCAGGGGTTGACTGGAACAGCCCATCAAATCCAGCTTCAAACAGGTCGCGGGCCCGCTGCCGGTCTGCGGGTTCCAGCCAGACGCTGTCCAGCAAGATTTCGACCGCATCCTGCCTGGTGGCGGGCAAATCCGTCTCCCACCAGGCAGGTTCGGGAAGGACCCGGACATCGGGCAGGATGCCCATTTCCCACAGGGCGGCCAGCAACTCAGCATGTCCCGCGCAGGGGGCCTGCCCTTCACCGTAAACCAAGCTGAACAGGTGACTGTCCCGGCTGGGTGGCGGCACGCTCCACAGGGCAATGATTACCCGGCGTCGGGCGGCGGCCTCCATCTTCCGAACGAAGGCCTCAATATCGCGGATGAAGTAAACCACGTCGGCGGCGAATGCCACGTCGCCCGTGACATCCTCCGCTCCCTGCCAGTCGCCGGGGACGAGCCTGGCGTTTTCCACGCCCGCTTCGGCAGCGGAAGCGGCAAACTCGGCGCGCATAGCGGGGGAGGGCTCCACGTTTATGACTTCCCGGCAGCGCAGGGCCATGGGGAGGCCCACACGTCCCGCGCCGCCGCCCACATCCACGAACACATCGCTGGGCTGAAGGTATTGGGAGATGGCGTCCAGGTTTGGTGTCAGCGTTCGACGCGGGTGGAAGCGAAAAAGCCCGGCCAGGGACCCGCCCCAAATGTCCCTTTCACCCGGAGGTCCGAACAGGCGATTCTGCTGTTCTTCGATTCGGTCCTGAAATGCGGCGAACCTTTCCAATGCAGTCACAGCAAACCTCATTTCTTTTCAAAAACCGGATTCAGGCCGAAATTCCCGGGTGGGCGGCGGGATTGATCAGAATTGATATTGTAGGACAAGGTCTTCCTGCGCGCGAGTTGGGGACTGGCTTTCTCCCCCGGGGCATACACTGCCTGTAGCTTGCAGCGGGACGGGTATGAGACAATAGCCAGGGGCGAATGCCGGTCTCGTACTGCGGCCCCCAATTCGACAGGAGGTGGGAAGAATGGACCTGGTTGACGAACAGTTGCAAAACAGCAAGACCATTGCAGTTGTCGGCATTTCCGATAACCCGGAACGACCCAGCTACGGCGTTTCCCGCTATATGCAGGCCCAGGGCTACCGCATAATTCCGGTCAATCCGATGATTGAAGAGGTCCTGGGAGAGAAAAGCTACCCGGACCTGAAGTCGGTGCCGGAGCCCATTGACATGGTGGACATTTTCCGCCGGTCTGAGCTGGTGGGTCCGGTGGTGGACGAGGCTATCGAAGTTGGGGCCAGGTACATCTGGATGCAGGACGGGGTGATTAACGAGGAGGCCGCGGCCAAAGCGGAAGCCGCCGGCATTCCCGTGATCATGAATGATTGAACCCTCCGGCAACATCGCCGCCGGTACGGCGGCAGCTAGCCTTCCAAGCCGTTACAGAAGGGGGTTTCAGCACAGGTTAAATCAGGCTCGAATTCCCAGTCAGCAAGACGTTCATCGCGGCCGCCGGACTTTCAATAAGTCCGACGGCTCTTGTTTTGGGACAGTGACCCTGGGTAAACAGCACAAATGCACGGCAGAAATCGCAGTCCCCCGACACCTGCAAGTCGATTCCCCGGAAACATTGAACGTGTTTCGGTAAGATTACGGCCATAATGTGCAGTATTCGCAGTTTCTTGACACCAAAATACTCCTTGCATAATATGGTGTCACACATTTGGTGACAGAAATCGTATTTCCTAATGCGATTTGGTCTGACCACTTTGCCCCCCAACTTCAGCAAGAAAAATAAAGGAGGTCCGAGGATGGCAAACAACGACATCGCTCTAATGGCTCACCTGATGCGCCGGGCCGGTTTTGGCGCGTCCTACGAGGAGCTGGAAAGGCGGGCCGCCGCCGGCTACGAAGCCACGGTGGAAGACCTGCTGAATCCTGCCAATCGCCCCAGCCTGGAAATGGACGTGCTGGAACGCCGATTCGTTGACTGGAGGGAGATGAACGCCCTGGAAGTCAACCAGGCCTACTGGACCTACGCCATGATCAATACGGAGCGGCCCCTGGAAGAGAAGATCGCCCTGTTCTGGCACGGCATCTTCTGCACCGGCAACTCCAAGTGCGAGCACGGCCGTCAGATCAAGCTGCAGATCGACATGTTCCGCCAGCATGGCCTGGGCAGCTTCCGCGACCTGCTGCTGGGCCTGTCCAGCGACCCCTCCATGATTTTCTACCTGGACAACTGCATGAGCCACAAGGACGCCATTAACGAGAACTGGGGCCGGGAGCTGCTGGAACTGTTCTCCATGGGCGTGGGCATGGACGGGGAAGCCAACTACAGCGAGGACGACGTTAAGGAATGCGCCCGGGCCTTTACCGGCTGGACCATTACCAACGCCATCCCCCGCTATCCCTATGGCCGCTACGAGGCCGGCTTCATTTACAATCCTGACGACCACGACGAGGACAATAAGACCTTCCTGGGCGAGACGGGCAACTTCAACGGCGACGACATAATTGACATCATCGCCAGGCAGCCTTCCACCGCCCGCTTCATCTCCCGCCACATTTACAACTTCTTCGTGGCCGACGACGTTCAGGTGCCGGCGTGGCAGAACACCCCGCCTCGGGACGAGGAAGCCATCAAGATGCTGGAGGACGAGTACTTCCGCTCCGGCTACAACATCGGTTCCATGCTGAGGGTCCTCTTCAACTCCGACGCCTTCAAGAATGCCCGCTTCGCCAAGGTGAAGAGCCCCGCCGAGGCCGTTATCGGCACGATGCGGGTGGTGAAGGACTACACTTCACCCAAGCCGGGCCTGCACAACCTGGCCAGCAACATCCGCTACATGGGCCAGGACCTGATGAATCCCCCAACGGTGGAGGGCTGGCACACCGGCGGCGAGTGGATTGACAGCGGCACTCTGGTGGAGCGCATCAACTTCGCGGCCGACCAGGTGGGCAACCTGGAGCTCCCCGGCGTCCAGGACATGGTGGCCCGGGTGGGCTCCGACGGCCCCTCTACCGCCGAACAGGTGGTTGACCGCTGCCTGGAGCTGCTGGGCGCCTACGAGCTGGCCGACGAAACCCGCGCCCAGCTTATAGACCACGTGGGCCGGGGCGGCGACCTCATCCCCGGCACGCCCGAGTTCTCCCAGCGGGTGGGACAGACCCTCCAGTTGATCGTCTCCACCCAGGAGTACCAGTTCGCCTAAATAACCCCGGCAAGCGCAAATCGGCTCCAACAGTCTGAGGAGGAAAGGAAATGACTTCGATAAAGAAAGACCCGGTGCTGGTTGTCCTGCAATTGTCCGGGGGCAACGACGCGCTGAACACGGTGGTCCCCTATGGCGACCCCCTCTATGCCGACAACCGGCCGTCGGTGCGCGTGCCCGACGACCAGGTGCTGAAGCTCAGCGACTACGTGGGCCTGAACCCTAACATGGGGCCCATGAAGCAGCTTTATGACGAAGGAAAGATGGCCATAATCCAGGGCGTGGGCTACCCCAACCCCAACCGGTCCCACTTCCGGTCCATGGACATCTGGCACACCTGCGAGCCCGACAAGGTGGGCACCGAGGGCTGGCTGGGCCGGGCCCTGAAGGAAATCGACCCCGACTCTGAGAACGTGCTGACGGGCGTCAACTTCGGCCGCGGCCTGCCCCGCGCCCTGGCCATGCCCGGCGTGCCAGTGGCCTCGGTGGGCAACCTGGCCACCTACGGGGTCCTGACGGGCATTGAAGAGGACGACCAGCGGGCCGATGCCCTGGACGTCTTCTCCCGCATCTATTCCCCGGCCATGGGCCGGGGCGGCGTGGTGGACTACCTGTCCCGCACTGGTATGGACGCCCTCAAGGGAGCCGACATCCTGAGCACCGCTCCGGAAATGTACACTTCGACGGTGGAGTACGGCGGCGACGTAGTGGGCCAGTACATGCGCAACATCGCCCAGACCCACCTGGCAGGATTCGGGACCCGGGTGCTGTACACCACGGCCCCCTACAACAGCTTCGACACCCACGCGGGGGAACTGCAGGCCCACGCCAAGCTGTGGAGCGAGACCTCCCAGGCCGTCGGCGACTTTATGGACGACCTGCGCGAGCATGACGCCGCCGACAACGTTACCCTGCTGGTATTCACCGAGTTCGGCCGCCGGGTGCACGACAACGGCTCGGGCACCGACCACGGTTCGGGCGGCATGGCCTTCGTCATCGGCGACAACGTCAAGGGCGGCCTGTACGGCGAATATCCTTCCCTGGAGGCGGACAAGCTGCTGGAAGGCGACCTGCACTACAACAACGACTTCCGCAGCATTTACACCACGCTGCTGGAAAACTGGATGGGACTGGATGCCCAGCCCCTGGTCAACGGCAGCTTTGAGAAGTTCGACTTCATCTAGAAGTCATTCCGAAAGTTCCTTCCCCCATTGAAGGGGGCAGGTCCGGATGGGGGCGGCGGGCAGGCTCGCCCGTTCTTCCCATCCCATTCAACGCCTGACAGGGAGGGCAATATGACCACCACAAGATTTACGGGAATTACGCTGCAGCCCAGCCACACCATTGGCCGGGCAGAGTTCTCCGGCCCCGGCTTCCGCAACCCGGTGGCCATGGTCCGGGGCGAAGACGACACTATGTACGTCGTCAGCCGGTCCTACGACTACCGGCCCGACGGCAAGCGAATTACCATCTGCACCCTGGATGAGGAGTATATCGGCGAGTTTGCCCGGGGCGTCACCACCGCCGGCGAGGGCGACCCGTCGGACGCCGATGGCTCCCTCATCTGGCCCACGGCCATTGCTCTCGACAGCGAGGGCAACGTATTCGTGGCCGACGAGTGGCTCAATCGCATATCCATCTATACCGGCGACGGCGCCTTTACCGGCAAGTGGGGCGCCCAGGGCTCGGGAGACGGGGAAATCAGCAGCCCCTCGGGCCTGGCCTTCGACCAGGACGACAACCTGCTGCTGGTGGACTGCGACAACCACCGAGTCCAGAAGTTCACCAGGGACGGCCAGTATATTTCCCAGTTTGGCAGCAAGGGAGACGGCGACGGGGAGTTCAACATGCCCTGGGGCATCACCGTTGACCGCAATGGCGATATCTTCATCGCCGACTGGCGCAACGACCGCATCCAGAAGTTCGACCGGAACGGAAATTTCCTGATGAAGTTCGGGACTTCCGGTTCGGGCGACGGTGAACTGGACCGCCCCACGGGCGTGGCGGTGGACAAGGACGGCAACATCTATGTAACCGACTGGGGCAACGACCGCCTGCAGGTGTTTAGCGCCGAGGGCGAGTACATTACCCAGACCACCGGCGACGGTTCCCTGTCCAAGTGGGGCAAGGAAAAGCTGGACGCCAACTCTGAAATGTGGCAGGAACGGGACATTGCCCAGGGCCTGGAACGGGAGAGGCTGTTCTGGGGCCCGATAGCGGTCACCGTGGACGATGACGACAATGTTTTCGTCGTTGAGTCGGCCCGCTCCCGGGTTCAGATTTACCGCAGGCAGGTGCCGGTCTTCTTCGGAGGCCGCCTCTAGGCGAACAGGCTAATCAACGGATAGTGAATACCGGAAAGGGCCGGGGCAGTGCTAATTGCCCCGGCCTTGCTTTGTGTGTTGTGAAGCTATTGAGCAAAGGTCCGGAAATCCCCGTATCAGGACCGAAAAAGGGAACCCAACACACCAATCGCCATACAGGCCTTCGCTGGAGACGTACCTAAACTAAAGCCATGGTGGGATGCGCATTTCCGCCAAGTCGGCGTCCGCTTTAAGTGTCAATAATAGGCCCGGTCATCTATTGGTAGGGGCAGGTTTGAAACCTGCCCTGCCCAACAGTAAGTCTGTCAAGCGGAACCGAATGCTTGCTCGCCCATGCTATCACCAGTGCGGGAAACAAGGCGGGTTACAAACCCGCCACTACGGCAAACGCGCATCCCACCCTGGCTTTGGTTTAGGTTCAAAGGGCCGGCCAATGCCCACCGTTCTCCCTCCATTCTTTCCAGCCATGCCCTCAGCTCAGGGTACCGGAGCGGGTGCTTACCGGTTGCGGTCTATGATGGCCCGGCGGTGGGTGCCCTCTCCAATTTTGCGGTCTCCGTCGTAGGCCTCCACCTGGAAGTTCAGCCGGTTGCGGTTCACTTCCAGCAGTTCCGCGTGGGCTATAACGGTGGCCCCGATGTCCGAAGGAGCCAGGTGCCGCACGTTGACCTCGAATCCCACGGAGGTCTGCCCCTCTTCCAGGTGGGGGTCAATGGCCGCAATGGCCGCCCGCTCCATCAGGCTGATCATTGAGGGTGTGCTGAACTTGTCCACGTGCCCCGCCACGTTGTGCTCGCATACCATGGTCTGCCGTTCCCCCTTCAATCCGGGGGCAATACTCTCGCTTGCCATTCCCGATGCGCCTCCTATGTCCCGCAGTTTCAATCAGGGAAAAGGGTAAACAGGATGGATGGAAATTACAAACGCCCACAGCCCCCCAGGTACAGGTGATACACAAGGCCATCGAAAAAGCGTGAGGCGCAGGTTCAAAGAGGAGAGGAATGGTTGGCGAACCTGGAAATTGGGGGCCAGCGTAATAATTCCGGTCCCACGCAAGGCGAAAAACAAGAACCTGCTTGACCGGCGGACCTTTACAGGGGTCGCTGGGGTTTAATGAAGTAGGCGCGGTCGCCCCTTTGCGCCGCTTCAGCCTCGAGCCGGTTTCGCCGTTCCTGCCGGGGGCTGCGGCTGCCATAAAACATCCCATAGACCGCCGCAGCTACGAAAAACGTCGCAAACAAAGCAAACAGGACGTGCAGGAAAATGAAGGCCAGTACGGCGCCTGGAAGAACAACCCCCAACATAACGGCCGCGAACAACAGAAGCCGGATTCTGCCTTTCATTTGCTCCACCTCCGCCCAGGCATCTCTACAGGAACGAGCTTATCACATAGGGGAAGGGTTCCATTTTAGGTGGTATTGTACAGGGAGAACGGTCGAATAGCAGTCAGGGCGGGTTTGAAACCCGACTCTACCTGCCATAAACCACCTGAATCGCAACGCTACCTCACATAGGTAAATTCTTGAACACCTGGAGGAATTGATATATGATTGCGCCGCCGGATTGGGGGGCCGTATTTCCATGAATCAGCAGTCTGCTACTCGCCACTTCCTTTCAGTTACCGACATAAGCCCCGAAGAAACTGCGGCCCTGGTCCAGCGGTCCCTTTCGATGAAGCAGACCGAGCAGGGAGAGGCAGTCAATGCGCTGGCCGGCAAGAAGGTCGCCCTCCTGTTCGAGAAGCCATCCCTGCGCACCAAGGTCAGCTTCATGGTTGGCATCCAGGAAATGGGGGGCTACTCCCTTTACCTGGGCCCCGATGAGGTGGGCCTGGGGTCCAGGGAGCCCGTTTCCGACGTGGCCCGGGTCCTGTCGGGCTACGTGGACTGCATCGTGGCCCGCGTCAATTCCCACAACAGCCTGGAAGAACTGGCCGAATATGGCTCTGTGCCGGTTATCAACGCTCTCTCCGAGTGGGAACACCCCTGCCAGATAATGGCGGACCTGCTGACGGTGGCGGAGTACCAGGGGGACCTGGCCGGCCGCAAGCTGGCCTTCATTGGCGACGGCAACAACGTGGCCCGCAGCCTGTGCCTGGCCCTGCCGGCGGTGGGCATGGATTTTGCCATTGCCTCTCCCCTGGGCTACATGCTGGAGCGGGAAACGCTGCAGAAAGGCAGGGAGATCGGCGGCAGGCAGGACCGTATTCACTCGGGGCGGGACCCGGTGGAAGCGGTAAGGGACGCCGACATAGTCTATACCGACGTCTGGACCAGCATGGGCGACGAGGCCGAACGCTACGGGCGCCTGGAGGCCTTTCAGGGCTATACGGTGGGCCCGGAACTGCTGCGCCAGGCCAAGCCCACGGCCAATTTCATGCACGATATGCCGCCCCACTACGGCGAGGAAGTGCCGCCCGGCAAGCTGGAACATCCCCAGACCATAGCCTAAACGCAGGCCCACAACCGCAAA
>JAPPJA010000289.1 GCA_028874675.1 Chloroflexota bacterium | reverse complement strand
GGTGAGCTGGTGCGACCCCTGGAGCGCGTCGGTTTGTACGCGCCCGGCGGTACCGCAGCGTACCCTTCCACCGTCCTGATGACCGCCATACCGGCCCGCGTCGCCGGCGTCAGCGAAGTTGTCCTGGCTACCCCACGTCGTGGCCAGGAGCTGCTGAATTCCACCGTCCTCGCCGCGGCCCACATCGCCGGCGTCGACGCCGTGTACCAAGTCGGCGGCGTTCCCGCCATCGGCGCCCTGGCCTACGGCACCGAATCCATCCGCAAGGTTGACAAGATCTGCGGCCCCGGCAATATCTTCGTCGCCTATGCCAAGAAGCTGGTACAGGGTCAGGTTGATATTGACGGCATTTTCGGCCCCACCGAGACTATTGTTATTGCTGACGAGACGGCCCGGGCCAGCTTCTGCGCCGCAGATATGATTGCCCAAGCCGAGCACGACCCCTTGTCCACGGCAATCCTGGTGACCGACTCAGCCGAGTTGATCGCCCAGGTGGAAACGGAACTGGAGATCCGGCTCTCAAGGCTGGTGCGGGGAGACCTGGCCCGGGAAGCCCTGGAAAGGCAGGGGCGCATAGTCCTAGTTGCTGATCTGGATGAGGCGGTGGAACTGGCCAACCGCATCGCCCCCGAGCACCTTTGTATGATGGTAGCCGACCCTTGGGCTTGGGCGGGCAAGGTGAAGAATGTCGGCGGTCTCTTCCTCGGCGAGTATTCGCCGGAAGTGATGGGCGACTACATCGCCGGACCCAGCCATGTAATGCCCACCGGAGGCACCGCCCGCTTCAACTCCGCCCTGAGCGTACACCATTTTATGCGTACTATGCCCGTCGTGGGACTGACGCCTGAGGTGTTCAGGGGCCTGGGCGAGGCTGCAGTGCAAATAGCCCATGCCGAGGGCCTCACGGGCCACTCAGGGGCCGTTGAAGTGCGCCTGGAGAGCCTGAAGGCCAGAGCCTGACCCAAAAATGCCTTCTCACCCACACTCGGAAGATGGATATGACTGAAGTAAGAGATCTGCTGCTGCCCCACATTCGCCAGTTGAAGACCTATGACGGCGTTGACCCCATGGAGGTCATGGCGCAGCAGGCCGGCATTCCGCCGGAAAAGGTAATCCGGCTCAACGGCAACGAAAATCCCTTTGGGCCATCTCCGGAAGTGGTGAAGGCCCTGGGCAGCTTCCAGCGCTTTAACCACTACCCCGACCCCGATCAACGCCAGCTCAGGGATGCCCTGTCCGCCTACCTGGGCGTGCCGGCGGAGCAGATTGTGGCCGGTAACGGCAGCGACGAGCTCATCGACATGGTCTTGCGAATGTTCCTCGGCCCCGGCGAGAACATCGTGATTCCGACCCCAACCTTTGGAATGTACGCCTTTTCCGCCGAGGTCTGCGGCGGCAAGGTGAAAGCAGTTCCCCGGAATGAAATATTCGACATTGACATTGAGGCGACGGTCGCCGCGCTTGACGACAACAGCAAGGCCATTTTCCTGGCGTCGCCCAACAACCCCACTGGCAACACTGCTTCCGAGGGCGCCATTCGCGCGCTGCTGGCAACCGGAAAAATCGTAGTTGTTGACGAGACCTACTATGAGTTCTGCGGCCAGACCATGTTGCCGTTGCTGGACGAGTATTCCAACCTGGTGGTGCTTCGCACCTTCAGCAAGTGGGCGGGGCTGGCGGGGCTGAGGATTGGCTTGGGGGTGATGGACCCTGACATTGCCCTGACCATGATGAGCATGAAATCTCCCTACAATGTCAACCTGGCCGCCGAGGTTGCCCTCATCGCTTCCCTGGACGATCGCACCACCCTGCTCAGCCGGGTTGAGGCTATCGTAAAGGAACGCAAAAGGATGACCGGCATGCTGGAGCAGATACCCGGAATCCAGGTATGGCCGTCGCAGGCAAATTTCATCCTTTGCCGGCTGCCGGAAGGCCGGGGGCAGGAAATCTTTGAGGGACTCTGTCGCCGGGGCATTTTCCTCCGCTACTTCAACACTCCCCAGCTGCGCGACTACGTTCGGGCCAGCGTGGGGCTGCCCGAAGAGACGGACCAGGTAATAGCGGCGCTGACCGAACTGGTGGGGACCCCATGAGCCAGCAGACAGACTCCGGCGCAGACCGGTTGGCCCTTCCCGACGCTCGCACCGCCACATTGAACCGGGAGACCGGCGAGACCAGGATCGCCCTTTCCATCAACCTGGACGGACAGGGAGTGTATGACGTTGACACGGGCAACGGGTTCCTGGACCACATGGTTAGCCAGATTGCCCGGCATGGGCTGTTCGACATTTCCCTGCAGGCCAGGGGAGACGTCCATGTTGGTTGGCATCACCTGGTTGAAGACGTCGGCATCCTGCTTGGGCGGGCATTTCACGACGCCCTGGGGGAGGTAAGGGGTATCCGGCGCATGGGACACGCAATAGTGCCCCTGGACGAGACCCTGGTCATGGTGGCGCTGGACCTGAGCGGCCGGAGCTATGCCGTGATTGAGACCACCCTGGACGATACCATGGTGGAGACGCTGTCCGGCGATCTGGTGCGCCACTTCTTTGAGTCTTTTGCCCTGGAGGCCCGCATCAACCTTCATGCCAAGGTCTTGACGGGCGTCAGTCCTCACCACAAGGCGGAGGCCCTGTGCAAGGCCCTGGCCCGCGCGCTGCGTGACGCCGTGGAATACGATCCTCGGGCCACGGGGCAGGTACCCAGTACTAAGGGAACCCTCGAAACCTGACGGGTAATGCTTTGAAATTTACATAATAATGTAAAAGTGCAAAGAATAAGGGGCGCTACTCCAGCGCCCCTTTTCCTTTCCTTGTCCTGTTGCCCTGCGGTTCGAGGGAGTTTTCTAGCGCCCTTTCCTGGCGATGAATTCAGGGAATGCCTGCTCCGCGTTGTAACCCCGAACCCGGTTGGTCGTGAAATCCCGCTCGTTGGCCCACTGCTGTTCCAGGTCGCACCCCATGTGCTGCAGCAGCAGTTCCTTGATGCCCATAATGGACTCGCGCCGGTTCTGGGCAATGGTCTTGCCGATTTCCAGGGTCTTCTCGCGGAGCTGCTCCGCTGGCACCAGGTGGTTCAGCAGACCGATGCGGTGGGCCTCTTCGGCCTCGACCACCCGGCCGGTGAACAGCAGTTCCTTGGCAATGGGCCACCCTACCTGGTTGGGCAGGGTCCAGGTGGAGTTTATGCGCCCGTAGGCCGCGGCCAGGAAACGGAAGCTGGTACGTTCGCAGCCTACCCTCATGTCCAGAGACGAGGACAGAACGGCCGCGCCGCCGTAGGCCAGCCCGTTCATCATGCCGATGACCGGCTTCAGGGAGGCGCTGATCTCATATGTCCCGCGAGACCGGTTCCGGTCCTGATCCTCCCGCGACTCCTGGTCGGCTTCCCGGTCGCGTTCACGCTGTTCGTGAATGTCGCCTCCGGCGGAAAACGCCCGTTCGCCGGCGCCGGTAATCACGATGCACCCGACTTCGTCGTCCTGGTTCATGGCCCGCACCGCGTCCTGCAGTTCCCGGTTCAGCTGCCGATTCATGGCGTTCAGCTTTTCCGGCCGGTTCAGTGTCAGGATGCCAACGCCGTCCTCTTTCTCCTCCAGGATAAACTCGTAGCTCATTCATGCCTCCTGGCGTCCGGCGATTCCGCTCTGTTCCTGAACATTTCGGCAACCGGCGCCCCAAATACTGCCGCTATTGTATGGGCGCCCTACGGGGTAGTCAAACCTGCTCCTGCCTACGGGCAGCGTTCCGTGTTGCACTGGCTTTTCCCAGCCCCTGGATTCAGGCCCGTCCTGGGCCTTCGTCGGAAGTCCTCTCTGAAAGTTTCGTACCGTTTGGGCCTCTGCCTCGTCCGGTCCTGCGTTTGACATATCAATGGGCGAACCGGATGATTGAAGTAGCATGACTTCCAAATTAAGAACTATCAGCCTTGTCAGTCCCGCCGAAACCGGACAACTCCGGCTTCGGCCCCTGCGGGTCATGACGCTGCTAATCGCGATGACCCTCATACTGCTGGGCCTTGTCGGAAACGCGCTGGCCCAGAGCGAATCTCCCGTGGCGCTTACGCTGGAGGTAGATGGGGTAATCAATCCGGTAAAGGTTCGGTACCTGGAAAGGGCTCTGCAACAGGCGCAGGACTCCGACGCCCGTTTGCTGATCATCCGGTTGAACACGCCGGGAGGACTGCTGGAGTCCACCAGGAAAATGGTGGAAATGCAGTTGGAGTCGGAAATACCTACTGTGGTTTACGTCGCGCCCCGGGGTTCGCAGGCAGGGTCCGCTGGCACCTTCCTGGTCGCAGCCTCAAACGTAGCCGTAATGGCGCCCGGGACCAACATTGGGGCGGCAACCCCGGTCTCCTCCAGCGGGAAGGACCTGAACGAGACCCTGGCCAACAAGATTACCAACGACGCGGCCGCATTGATTCGCAGCCTCGCCGAAGAACGCGACCGGAATGCCGAAAGCCTGGAGGAGACCGTTCGCCAGGGTTCCTCCTTCACCGCAACCGAAGCCGTCAACCTGGGCATGGTGGACTTCATAGCAGCGGATGACGAGGAACTCCTGGCCCTGCTTAATGGCATTGAAGTTACCACCACCCTGGGTGCCGTGGTCCTGAACACGGACGGGCTTCGGGTCAGTCCCCTGGAAAAGAACCTGCTCGAGCATTTCCTGGAGTTTCTGGCCGACCCCGATGTGGCCTTCCTCCTGCTGACCATAGGAGGGTTGGCGGTGGTAGTCGAACTGTTCAATCCCGGCATGATAGTCCCCGGGGTTGTGGGGGCCATCCTGCTGATTCTGGCATTCCTGGCCCTCGGCAGTTTGCCGGTGAACTGGGCGGGGGCGGCCCTCATCGTGCTGGCTATGGCATTGGGTTTCCTGGAGACCCAGGTGTCGGGCTTCGGCGTGCTGGGTGTTGCGGCCATTATCTGCCTGCTGCTGGGGGGATTCCTGCTCTTTGCCCAGTTTGGCGACCCCTCCCCCACCCTCCAGCCCGTTACAGTAAGCCCCTGGCTGATAGTGGGAACTGCGGCCCTGCTGGGAAGCGGCCTGCTTTACCTGGTATGGACTGTTCGCAAGTCCCAAAAGGAAGAATACGGCGAGGATTCGGTTCTCCACCTCGGCAAAGTAGGCACCGTAGTGACCGAATTGTCTCCCCGGGGTATAGTAAGGATGGAGGACGGTAACTGGACGGCAGTTTCCGATGACGACAGGGTAATTGGAGAGGGTGAAAAGGTCATTGTAGTTGATGTGAATGACCTGATTCTTACCGTGATACCCTTCAGCGAGATGGACTGACCCGGTGATTCAAACTTAACAGGGAGAATGGGTGACCATTTCCCGGGGAGGCAGAATGTCAACCGGTATCGTTATTGTCCAGCAACAGGAACGCATGGTAGTCCAGCGCTTTGGCCGGTTCGACCGGGTGGTCGGACCCGGTTTCCGATTTCTCATACCGATAGTGTTCAATGGCACCAAGGTGGGCATCTGGGAAAGAACGCAAAGGGTGCCGACCCAAAAGTACATAACCACCGACAACGTGGTGGTGGACATGGATTTTGTCATCTACTACCAGGTGCTGCCCGATGAGGACAACCCTCGCCGGGCGGTTCTGGACGTCCAGGACTTCGAAGTTGCCGTGGTGAACCTGGCCGTGGCGGAGTTGAGGTCCATCATTGGCAATATCACACTGGCAGACGCCCTGGCCGAAAGGGAGAGAATCCAGAGCCAGCTACAGATGGCCCTGGATGAAAACACGGGCAGGTGGGGCGTAAAGGTACGAAACGTGGCCATCAACGAAATAGACCCTCCCCCGGGCGTTAAGCAGGCCATGGAGCGGGAGAAGTCCGCCGCGGCCATCAAGACCGCTGAAATTACCGAGTCTGAAGGCCAGCGACAGGCCCAGATAAATCGTGCTGAAGGCGAAAAGCAGTCGGCGATCCTTCAAGCGGAAGGCAACCGGCAGGCTGCTATCCTTGAGGCGGAGGGCGACCAGCAGGCGACGGTCTTGCGCGCCCAGGGTTTCAGCACTGCCCTGGAACGGATCTACAATGTGGCCAACAACGTCGATGCCAAGACCATGAGTCTCCAGTATTTTGATACCCTGAAGTCCCTCGGTTCCAGCCCCTCCACCAAGTTCATTTTCCCCATGGAGTTCACCTCCATGCTCTCGCCTTTCCTGGGAATGGGCAACAACCAGCAACCCAGCAACGGCGGAGACAACAGTCAAAGCTGACGTTCACTCTCCCGCCCCCGACAGGAAAACCCCCTTGGAATCGGCCAAGGGGGTTTACTTATCCTGTAACTGTCCTGGCGGGTGTTTACTTCCGGCCCAAACCGTCCCCCTGGGTCCTCAGGAGGCTGGGAAGCGCGATCAGCC
Organism: Chloroflexota bacterium; assembly: GCA_028874675.1. Classification (GTDB taxonomy): domain Bacteria; phylum Chloroflexota; class Dehalococcoidia; order Lucifugimonadales; family UBA3495; genus Bin22. The sequence goes on along the minus strand of JAPPJA010000289.1, from coordinate 9,251 downwards.
CCTCGGAGGCGTCACCAACCACGTCAGTCTCGCCGCGGTCGTGCAGCAGGGCGATGTGGGCGTTAATCAGCGAGTCGCACGAACTGGCATCCAGGTTGACCAGTCGCTCTTCCAGTCCGTCCACCAGCCCGGGCAGCCGTTCCCGGAGGAAGACGAGGCTCTCTTTCACGTTGCGCTTGGACGGCAGGTTGTCGCCAAACAGCAGAAGCTTGCTGGCGTGGGGGTAAACCTCTATCAGGCTGTGCCCCCGTTCCGTAAGCCTGTGGTTCAGGCTCACCGCCCGGTAAACCAGCTTGGTAACGATGGACTTCTTGTTGGTGAAGAAGCAACTGATTCCCATGCGAGCCAGTTCCAGCTCCGCCTGCCTGCCCTTCTTTTCCGGGGCATCCATCTGGCAGTCGCAGGTGGCTTCCAGGCAGCAAAGGCCGGTGGGCAGCGTCAGTGGACTGCCTATGGCAATGAGGCGGGGCATGAACGACGAGGCCGATTCCAGCAACTCGTCGTCGTCGGAGAAGAAGCTCGCCTCGACGATTCTCGAATTTGAATCGATAACCGCCAGGGAACTGCGCTGGCGCGTGGAAGTCTTGAGGTCAACACCCATATAAAGCATAGACAAACCCGTTCCCAGAAGAGTTGGACTAAACGAGGGGGCGGCTGATGTCAGCAGCCCTGGGGTATATGGCAAAGAGATTCACTCGTTACTCAGGAAGCTGGACCCCAGCGCTGCCGGATCTGCCAGCAGTTCCGACGCCGTGGAGTAGGGTTCAAGCTTCCCGTTTCCAATATCTTCAACAATTGATTGCAGTGTTTGTTCGCGCTCTATACGGGCTTTCAGCCGCTGAAACAGTTCCTCCTGGAGTGTCTCCAGGAACTCGGCGCGCCGCCTTTCGCCGCGCCGTTCCTCCAGGAGTGAACGATAGTCCCCTGCTCCTGCAGAGGATGACAGGTAATTTCGGTGTGATTCGATGTCTTCCCAGAGTGCTTCAATGCCTTCGCCCCGGTCTGCCCGAGTCAGGACAACAGGGGGCTCCCAGTCCTGCGGTTCCGCCGCAATCTGGAGCATGGACCGGAGAGCGGCCGCCATGCGGTCTGCGCCTTCCCTGTCCGCTTTGTTCACCAGGAAGAGGTTGGCAATCTCCAGGACCCCCGCCTTAAGGGTTTGAATGGTATCCCCCGATTCGGGCATCAGGGCGACCACTATCGTGTCAGCCACGCCCATGATTCCCAGTTCCGTTTGGCCGACGCCCACAGTTTCAACTATGATGACGTCTTTGCCGGCGGCATCCAGCACTCTGACCAGGCACTTGACCGTCCTGGGCAGACCGCCCCCCTGGCCCCGGGTGGATACGCTGCGTATGAACACACCCGAATCCAGGTAGTGGCGCTGCATTCGTATGCGGTCGCCGAGAATTGACCCGCCGCTAAAGGGACTGTCGGGGTCAACAGCTATAATTCCGACGGTAAGTCCGAGAGCTCGGAGGTGCCCGGTCAGGCGGTCAACCAGTGTGCTCTTGCCTACCCCGGGCGGACCGGTTAAGCCTATGGTGTAGGCATTACCGGTGTGGTGGTCCAGTTCTTTGATAACAGAGGTCACTGCCGGGGACCGCCATTCCAGCGAGGTCATAATGCGGGATATCACCCGCTGGTCTCCGCCCAACACCCTGGCAACGTCATCATTCATCCGGCAGAGACCCCGGCAGTGACCTTTGTTCCATTTACCATAACATTGTGAAAAAATAGCGTCAAGGTATCTCAAAGAGGGATACCCACTCTGTCGTTTTTGTATTCCGGCACATGTGCTATAAATGACACCCATCATTGTGATTTGCTTTACGAAATACTGTCATCAACAGGGCCAAACGTATTTTTTTGGAAAATATAAAATTTGTCAAAAACTGGATTCAATAGCTTTATTTCGTGCCGGTCCCAGGGCGTCGAAGGCGCAGACTCCGGGAGGAGTACCCAAAAAAGCGCTCCGGCCAGGAGCCTCGCGACACAACCTGCCCGCATGCTAAGGTTGCGTCCGGCCCTGGCCGGGACTGGGGAAAACAGAGAAGATGAAAGTTTAGTGGTGGAACCCGGTCTCAAACCCTCGTGCGCTGGACGATATCAGCAGGTCTGGGCGGTGGCCCCAACGGCGCAGGAAGCGCCCGAAATTCTTGCGGCTGAGTTCGTCACGCTGCCCGTCGTCCAACTCGGTCCACTGCCGGTGTTCGTGCCGTACCATGGGCAGGCTGCTATCTGCCAGGACACGGTATCCCCTTTCTTTGAACTGGAAACAGTAGTCAATGTCCAGGTTACGGTAAAACCGGAATCCCTCGTGCATCAGCCCTACGTTACGTACCGCTTCACGCCTGAAGGCCATGCAATAGGCCTGCATGGCGTCCGCCTCGCCCTGCTCCACCTCTTCGTGGAAGTGCTGCATGTCATCGGTGGTAAGGCCGTAGGGTCCGAAGATTCCCACCGATTCGTCCGATAGCTGCTGAGCGATGGTCCCCAGCACGTCTCCGGTGATCTCGGTGGAAGCGTCCAATATTACTATGTACTTGCCGCGGCTCAGTTTGACCCCGATATTCTTGCCGGCGGCGTCGCCGATAACGTGGTCGCAGTGGATCACCCGAAAGTCGGGGTCGCGCTCCCGGTATCCTTCCAGCCAGTCGGCAGTTTCGTCGGTGGAACCGTTATCTATGGCGATGATCTCAACGGAGAAAGCGCCGGCATGGTCGCGAACTGCCGTTATGCAGCGTCGGATATCGTCAACATAATTGTAGGCATTTACTATGAAGGTGAAATCGTACCGGTCCGGTGAGTCCAACCCTGACTCAACCTCTCTCGACGACGACACCCAGTCCCAGCGTTCCTCCTGCTGTTCCAGGGGTGTCTTGGGACGGATTCGGGTTGCCTGGGGCGTGTCCTGCACTACATACCCACTGGAGGCCAGCTCCCCCCGGAGGGAGTCCGCCGTGGCGTAGTCCACCTGGTCCCGCATGGCGGTGCGCTGGCTGGCGGCGGTTACTACCGCTTCCGGAAGCTGATAGGCGCTGGGAACCGTATCCAGGTCCAGCCCGAACACCCGGTCAAAGTCCAGCAGCAGAGACAACTTGGCCTGGGGCGGCAGCTCCGACCGCACCATTCCCCAGGTAATGGCGAGACCCGTTGGGAGATCCAGGTCGTTATTGACCGATTCCCAGAACCTGGCACGCCATTCTTCGGTCTCGGCCGGGAGTTGAGCCAACTCCGGCATGCTCTTCCACTCCCACACCCGGTTTCGGAGGTTGGACAGCGCCTTCTCGCTGGCCTTGAGGGAGTTGAAGGTAAAGTTCATCCGGTGGCGATAGCGTACCGTCATGCAGAGGTAGCGGAAGGAGAGGGGATCAATCCCCCGGGAAACCAGGTCGTCCAGCAGGAAGACGTTTCCCGACGACTTGGCCATCTTGGCGCCGTCGGCCAGCAGGTGCTGGCCGTGGACCCAATAGTTGACGTGGGGGTCGCCGAAAGCGCCTTCACTCTGAGCGATTTCGTCCTCATGGTGGGGGAAGACGTTGTCCACCCCGCCGGTGTGGATGTCAAAACGTTCGCCCAGGTACTTGTGGGCCATGGCGGAACATTCAATGTGCCAGCCAGGGAACCCTTCGCCCCACGGGCTGTCCCACTTGACATCCCGACCTGGTTCGGCCGCTTTCCAGAGGGTAAAATCCCTGGGATCCCGTTTCAACGGATCGGCGTCTGCGCGTACGCCTTCCAGCAGGTTGCCGCCCACGTTCCGGGAAAGGCCGCCGTACTTGGAAAACTGCGGCACGTCGAAATAGACGTTTCCACCGGTCTCGTAGGCATATCCGTTGGCCATTAGCTGCTCCACCATGGCCACCATTTCCGGAATGTGGTCGGTAGCCCAGGGAAAAACATGGGCGGGAAGAATATTTACCCGCTCCTCATCCTGGTAGAAGCTTTCGGCGTAGAACTGGGCGATTTCCTGGATGGTCTTGCCTTCTGCCAGGGCCGCCATAATCATCTTGTCGCCGCCGGCCTCGACCAGCTCCTGGCGCATATGGCCCACGTCGGTGATGTTCTTGACGTGGTAAACGTCCAGCCCTTGCACTATCAGGGCCCGCCGAATCCAGTCGGCCATCATGTAAGTACGGAGATTGCCAATATGGGCGTACCGGTACACGGTGGGCCCACAGGTGTACATCTTGATTTTTCCAGGTTCGATGGGGTGGATTTCATCCAACTGTTTTGTCAGTGTGTTGTAAAGGCGCAGCAAAGCTCCAATACCTCCTTCGCACGCCCCGGGCAAACAAGAGCAAAAACGTGAACTGCGGGGCCTGAGGCGATTTTCAGGGCAGAAAATTGCAAATCCTTGCCGCTTCTACCCGGAAATCGAATATTGCCCCAAGTTTAGCATTATTGATTCAGCTTTGCATCCGACTTGGAGCGCAGGACAGGGCAATCTCGTGTTGCATAGAGGCTGATACTTTAAGCAGTGGTAATGTCACACCGAGCCAGGCCGAAGGGATCAGAGTGACAGTCAGTTAAGGCGGGATGGCCCTGGAGAAAATGGCCTGGAAGTGAGGGAAAATCCGACTGGCCCAATTCGTCGGGCTTGTTGGACAGGCCCCTTTGGAATGACAGCGTGGCAACCTTAAATCCGGGTCTCTCCCGGCAGTCACGGGAGAAAGACCCCGATACAAAATGAGGTCAAATGAGATTAAATGGTGGTGATATGCAACTTTTTGCCGCCCAGGTCCAGGTCCAGTTCATCCCGTGCAATTGACCTGGGAGGCAGGCAAGCGCACATTTGTACCTTGGCCCCTGGCCAGAGACAACTAAGCAAGGACCTTTACGGAACGGAAACAATACCGCGGCTCATGAGGGCTGCGATCCGTTCTGCCGGAAAGCCGATCTCTCTCAATATCTCATCCGCGTCGGTACCCAGTAGGGGTGTGGGACGCCCCACCCGCATGGGCGTTGCCGTCAGATGTGCGGTATTGCCCAGGTGATCGGCCCGCCCCTGCCCGGGGTGTTCCCTGGTCACTATCAGCCCGGCTTCCCTGACCTGCGCCAGGTCCCGAAAGTCGCCAATGCCAATGTTCGGCGCCGCGGCAATCCCAGCTTCCGAGAGGGTATTCAGCCAGTGGGAAACCGGCCGCGCGGAAAATGCGTCAGTCAGCCTGGACGCCAGCGACTCATCGTCCAGTGAAGCTTTGGCGCTGGATTCCGCATGGCCTTTCAACGCGCTGAATTCCGGCAGTTGGAGAAGCCTCTCCCTCGCCGAATCATCCTGGCAGTGTACATAAACAAAGCCATCGGCGGCCTGGTACAGCCTGGAAAAAGCCGACATGCCGCGCAGTCCGCGTCCCTCCGGTTCCTCCCGCCGGTGACCTTCAAAGTCCAGGAAGAAGGGAGACTGGAGCAGTCCCGCCGTCAGCGCCAGCCCGCTGTCAACCGACTGGCCCCTGCCCGTCCGACTCCGCTCGTGCAGCGCCAGGGCAACGGCATAGGCGCCCATCATCCCCGTCCCGTAGTCATTAACGGGATATGGCATAAGCATGGGAGCATCGTCCCGCCCGCCACGGCGCACCTGCATTCCGCTGGTGGCCTGGGCCAGTTGCTCCCAGCCTGGGCGTTCGCTCCAGGGCCCGTCGTAACCGTAAGCGTTAAGGGAGGCGTACACCAGGTCAGGCTTGCGCTTCTTCAGGCTCTCATAGTCCAGTCCCAGCTTTGCCAGGCTGCCCTTCCGGTAGTTCTCCACTACCACGTCGGCAGTCTCCAGCAATTCAAAGAAAACCTCTCTGCCTTCATCCTGTTTCAGGTCCAGCATTATGCTGCGCTTGCCGCGGTTTACGTCCATGGAACCCGACTGGTCATAGGGGCGGTATGGGTCGTCAATCTTGATGACATCGGCCCCGTACTCCGCCAGCGTGCGCCCGCAGGTGGGCCCCGCCAGCACAATGCACAAATCCAGTACCCGCACGCCCTGGAGAGCGCTTGTCAGCGCTTCCTTCATGGTCTTCTCGGTCTCCGGGTTGGCGGGCTTGCTCTGCCCAAGTTCCTCCAAAATCTGGGCGTTGTGTTCACCCAGGAGGGGCGCGCGTCCCTGTATGGCGCCGGGTGTGCCCCGGAGCCGCACCTGAACGCCGGGCTGCTTCATCCGTCCCAGGTTGGCATCCTCCACTTCCGCCACCATCCTTGCCTCCAGGGGGTGGGGGTGGTCCAGCCACTCCTCGACGGTCTTGCAGACGGTACAGGCGCCGCCGGCCGCGCTAATGGCCTCCTGCCATTCCAGCGATGTCCGCTGACGGAAGGTTTCCGAAAACCGCTGGACCCACATGTCCGCGGTCTCCAGGTCCAGGGGCTTGCCGAAGTCCGCCACCGCATCAGGTCCCCAGGAAGGGTTGCCGGCGGCCTCAAGAAACTGGTGCACGAAGCGCTGGTAGTTGCCGTGATTCTGGACCCAGCGCCCGTCGGCGCATTGGTATTGCCGCTGCATTGGCAGTCGGGGCTGGTTGCGGGGGTCCGGGTCTTCCTGGTCGTGGAACTTCACCAGGTGCCGACCCATGGCGGTAAACATGGCATCGTACAACGGCACTTCAATGCGTTGTCCCTCGCCATTGCGGTCCCGGGCACAGAGGGCCATGGTTACTGCCACGGCGCTCACAATGGCCGCGAAAGTGCTGGCAATGGGAAGGGGCGAATACAGGGGTTCATCAGACCCTTCCACCTTGGGGTAAAGCCCGGTACTTGCCCCGATAATCGGCTCCCAGCCCTGCCGGTTCCTGTCGGGATGGCGCTCCCCAAACCCGGGAAGCGAACAATAGACCAGCTGTGGATTGGCGGAAGCCAGCTCAACGTAGCCCAGGCCCAGTCGGTCCATGACCCCGGGGCGAAAATTCTCGATCAGGACATCTGATTCCAGGGCCAGCTTTGTGGCAGTTTCCCGGCCGGAATCCGTCTTGAGGTCCAGTGAAATGGACCGCTTCCCCCGGTTCCAGGTGGCAAAGGCCGGTTCTCTTCTAGCCGGGTCCCCCTCCGGCCTTTCCACCTTTATTACCTCGGCGCCCTGGTCCGAAAGAAGCATCCCCAGGAGCGGTCCGGCTATGTAGTGACCGAAGTCCAGGACTTTCAGGCCCCGCAGAGCGCCACCGGAGGTTTCGCTACTGGCAGCTGCACTAGTCATTCTCATTACTCCGATAGTTCGATGGTGATTTGGGCTCCGGAACTGACCTGCTTGAATACAGCCGGGTCGCCCGTAACCTTTCCGATGATGGTTACCGCGCTGGCGGGCCGAATCTCGTCGCCCCGGCTGGCCGGGGTTCGCCCGAAGAAGATGCAAAAGGCCCGGCCCGGAGGCCAGTAACCCAGGTCTCCCAGGTCAACTACCTCCCGGCCATCCTCCAGACTTGCGTCGACGGGGATGCCGAAATAGATCTCGTCACCCCATGTATTGGCCGAAGCGGTAATGGGCAGCGCCGCCGCCACTGCCTTGGCCGTCTCGGACCCGTTCAAGGTGGCTACAACTTCCAGGCCACCTGCAATTATGCGAATTTCTTGCGCCATATAGTGTTCCCTCGCCGGAAATCGAGAATGAAATTTGAGGGTCAGTCGGTGTGGCGTGAGCCGTGGGAGACCAACCAATAGCTGGCAATTTGCGAGTCAGCGGCTTTCCCTGGCAATGCTTTCGCTCCAGCCTCGGCCTTCCCCCACCAGTTAGGAGGCAATGTTTGAGATGTTTGCTCAGTCGTCTGCGGAGGCCGACTTCACTGATGGCGCGAACCTTTCCGGCCCGCAGTTCTCCAGCGGCACCTCGGTATTCCCCTCGGTCATCAGGTCAGCCGTCGCCTTCCCCATGGCGGGGCTCAGCAGAACGCCCTTTTTGCCGGCTCCGGTGGTCAGGAAGACATTCTCCCAGCCCGGCGCGCGGCCAATTATGGGCATATTGTCCGGAGTAACCGGCCGCAAGCAGGCGGTATGCCGGGCCAGGGTCGCATGGGCCAGTTCCGGAAAGAGGGAAGTTGCCGCCCCCCATATTTTGTCCCTGGCCGCCTCGGTTGGTTCCCTATTGAAGCCTTCGTCCACCTCGGTAGTGCCGCACCACACCAGGCCATCGCCCCGGGGATACACCGATGCCCCGGCCCCGTTGTAATCGCCGGCCAGCGCCGGGCCGTGGACTTCCAGCCGGAGTATTTCACCCTTCAATGCGTCAACGGGAAGGGAGATGTCCAGCCACTGTTCCACTTCTCGCGACCAGGGACCCGAGGCCACGACCACCTGGTCGCAGTTAATTTCGCCGTCTTCCAGGATCACCGACAACACCCGACCGTTGTCCAGGCGGACTCCCCTGGCAACACCTGGCCGCACCGTGGCGCCTTCCTTTTGCGCCGCCAGGGCCAGCGCCTGGGTGAACAGCAGGCTGCTCAAGGTGGCGTTGCCAAACAGCCTGACTCCCCCAATCAGGGCCGGAGAGAGCCGGGGTTCCAGCCTGAGCAGTTCGCTGCGGTGGAGCCACTCTCCGGAAAAGCCCTCTTCCCTTGCCGCCTCAAAGAGGCTTATCGATTCCTGCAGGGCGGGCGCTTCCTCCTCGGAGAAAGCAACCTTGGTCAGCGAGACAATTCTGTCCTGGAAATCAATCCCGGTTGCGCTCCTCAGCTTCCCCCACAGCTCTTTGTGCAATTTGAAGGACGACATGGCCAGCGCCGAGAGAGGGCCGGGAATGCACGAACCTTCCAGGGGATTCAGTCCTCCGGCCGAGAATCCGGAAGCCTGGGAACTTATACCTTCCCGTTCGATGATGGTTGGCTTCAGCCCAGCCTGTGCCAGGTAATAGGCGGTAGCGCACCCGGCCACGCCTCCACCTACGATAACTACGTCACTGGATTCCGGCATTTCGGGTCACGCTCCTTGAGTTTATGGAGGGGATGGGGTTGGGCCCGGCAGGAGGCATACGCTAAAATTGGGAAAAACAATCCATTGCCTGGGGGACAGATGCCAATATACGAATACTACTGCGCCACCTGCAACGTGGAGTACGAAGCAATCAGACCGGCTTCGCGGGCCGACGAACCGGTTCCCTGCAAGACCTGCGACCGGCCAGGGGAGCGGCAGCTTTCAACTTTCTCCTTCAAGTCCAACACCTTTACGGCTCCGAAGTTGAAGCCGGCTGGCCGGCCTAAGAGGTCTTACTCGGTAGAGGAAGATGAACCTTCCGGCTAGGGCAGCCAGCCTGTCTCAGGCGTTTTCCCGCGCCCTTGCTT